>CAYUIQ010000065.1:33811-36670 GCA_964444795.1 uncultured Planctomycetaceae bacterium | reverse complement strand
GACTGACCGGCATGAATGATTCCTACGGAGCAAAGACCCGATTATAACCTCCCCTTGGGGGAGATGCAAAGGGCCTAGCATGGGGCACGAGTCCCCATTCATTGGATCACGACCTATCGCACCGCTTCCCCTGCCATGTATCGCGGCGAACCAGTTCGTCGTCGATCGCGCGGAGCACGGCCTGCTTGTCGAGGCACCATTGCGGGGCCAGTAGGTATTGCGCCGGGGCATCGCCGGTGAGGCGGTCGACGATACATCGAGGGGAGAGTTCTTCGAGGAAATCGACCACGCGACCCACGTACTGCCGCCGGCCGATCAGCGACACCTCGCCGGCCGAAACGGCCGTGCCCAGCGGAGTGTCCCGTATGGCCATCAGGTTGTGGATTTTGACAGCGTGGATCCCCAATCGGGTGATCTCCCGGGCAGTCGCCCGCATGTCGTCGGCCGA
Source organism: uncultured Planctomycetaceae bacterium (assembly GCA_964444795.1). Lineage (GTDB taxonomy): Bacteria > Planctomycetota > Planctomycetia > Pirellulales > Thermoguttaceae > JABMRP01. The sequence continues at coordinate 36,222 of CAYUIQ010000065.1, read as the reverse complement.
TTCTCCCGGCAGCCCCAGGATCACATGCGCGCCGACGTTGAGATTGCGGCGATGGCTCCGCCGGACCGCATCGAGAAAGTCGCTGTAGCTATGGCCCCGGTTGAGCCAATCGAGCGATCGGTCGTGGATGGTTTGCAGTCCGAATTCCACGACCAGATAGGTTTGCCCGGCAATTTCGGCCAGCAGATCGAGCACGTCGTCGGCAACGCAATCGGGGCGCGTGCCGATGGCCAGCCCGACGAGACACGGGTTGGCCAGGGCCTCGATAAAAACCTCCCGCAGCCGCTCTACCGGAGCGTAGGTGTTGGTACCCGGCTGGAAATAGCCGATAAAATGGTCGACGTCGTACCGGGCTTTCAGTCTTCCCACAGCCTCGTCGATCTGCTGGGCGATTGGCTGCCGCGCGACCGGCGGCCGCGCGGCCCGGCGTCGGCTAGGGCTGAAGCTGCGATTGTCGCAGAAGATACACCCCCCGCCCTTCGGCGAGGCATCGCGATTGGGGCACCCGAACCCCCCGTCCAGGCTGATCTTGTGGACCCGATGCCCAAATTTCCACCGCAGGAAGTAGTTTAGGCTCAGAAAGCGACAGCCGGCGGATTGCCAGTCGGGCTCTGTCGGGTAAAATGGGCTGTTTGTGGGATTATTTGACGCCAAACGCATATCCATCTAGGCTAAAAGGGGCGGACGTCTAAACTTATAGAAAGAAAACGTCCGAGAATCAATTGGTTCCGTTTCCTGGCGAGAGACCCAAAGCATGTACGGCGAATTGATACCCGTGGGTGGCGGCGACCCGATCCCGTTGCTGAAAAAGACGCTTTTGGTCGGGCGGCGGGAGAGTTGCGACATCGTTTTGCGATTCTCCAACGTGTCGGCTCACCATTGCCATCTGATCGTCAACGGCGGGTATTGGTACATCCGCGACCAGAACAGCCGCAACGGGATCAAGGTCAACGGGGTCCGCGTTCAGGAGAAGCGGCTCGATCCGAACGACACGATTTCGATCGCCCGGCACAAGTACAAGGTGCAGTACTCGCCGGCCGAGTTGGGAGCCGTCGGGCCACCTCCACCGGAGGCTTCGGAGGTGCAGAACATTATGGGGACGGGTTTGCTGGAACGAGCCGGCTTGCAGCATCGGCAGGTCACGCGAAGCAACCGGCCCAACCCCCACGACGAGCCCGACCGCTACGACGTCAATGACGACAAACCCGGCCAGCTCAATATCCGCCGCAACAAACCGATCTAAATCGTGGCGAAGAAACGCAAGAAAATCCGCGCCGACCTCCGTAAGAACAGCCAACAACGCGTGCGTCGTAGCGACTGGACTCAAGGCTTTCATCAGCACGGTTTCGAGGACGAGGACACCGATCGCGACGAACGCATCAGCGGCAAGGGCGATCTGACGCGGCGCCGAACCGTTCTTGGAACCGAAGTCGACACGGGCGACGAGCCCGGGTTCGACGTGGAACTCGACGTCGATCTGGCGGTCTGTCTCCCGGGACGCGTGCTGCGGGTTCACGGGCTCAATAGCACCGTCGAGGCCGGCGACGGCCGACTCTACCAGTGTGTCACGCGCCGGTTGCTGAAGACCCTGGCCACCGATCAGCGGCACGTCGTTGTGGCCGGCGATCGAGTGATCTTCCGCCCGGTCGAAAGTTCCGAGCAGAGCGAGGGAATTATCGAGCGGGTGGAGCCGCGCTACGGCAGCCTCTGCCGCGCCAGTCGCGGGAAACAGCACGTGATCGTCGCCAATGTCGATCAACTGCTCATCGTCACCAGCGCCGCCGAACCGCGGCTCAAGCCCAACCTCATCGATCGGCTCTTGATCAGTGCCGAGAAAAGCCGGATTCGTCCGGTGATCTGCATCAACAAGGTCGACCTGATCGATCCGGCCCTATTGCAGCCGCTGGTCGGGCTGTACAGCCAGATGGGCTACCGCGTGTTGCTGCTCAGCGCCGAGACCGGCTCGGGCGTCGAACGATTGCGGCGCGTCATGCGGCATCGGGAAAGCGTCGTCGCCGGTCAAAGTGGTGTGGGAAAGTCGTCGCTTCTCAACCGCATCGATCCGGAGCTTGGCCTGCGAGTAATGACCGTCAGTGCCGAATCACAAAAGGGACGTCATACGACGACCACGGCTCAATTGATTCCACTGTCCGACGGCGGTTACGTGGTCGACACGCCCGGCATCCGCCAATACCAACCGTGGGACGTGATCGCCGAGGAGGTCGCCGGTTTCTACCGCGACCTGCGCCCGTACGTCAGCCGCTGTCGTTTTCCTGACTGCACACACACCCACGAGGCCCAGTGCGCCGTGAAGGACGCTGTGGCCGACGGACGGCTGGACGAACGCCGTTACGAAGGATACTGCCAATTGCTGCTGGGGGATGGAGATTAGCAGCCCGTTGAAGAACACA
>CAYUIQ010000065.1:0-33801 GCA_964444795.1 uncultured Planctomycetaceae bacterium | reverse complement strand
GTAAGCGAGGAACGGGAATTGCGAGGAATTCGACGCCTTTTCCTCCTCGCTCACGCTTCGGGTTACTATTTCAACGGCCTGCTAGGGGCGGCCGAACCAACCCCCCGAATTCGATGTCATTGGAGAGAAGCCCCTTTTTCAACGGGCTTGGGATATAATGGAAGTGGAGCGTCAGTGAACTTCGAGGAACCAACAGACCGTGATCGAACTGGATCGTGCGGGTAGCGTTGCCCGGGAATCGGCTATTCTGGTCGGCATTCTATTGCCCGATCGGGCAGTCAACGGCACCCCCCTGGAAGAACTGGACGGCTTGGCCGACGCGGCGGGAGTCCGTGTCGTCGGCCGTTTGACCCAACGCCGGGAGAAGCTCCACGGTGCCACGTGCATGGGCAGCGGAAAGGTCGCCGAGCTGGCCACGCTGGCGGCGGCCAGTGATGCCGACGTGATCATCTTCGACAACGAACTTTCGCCCGCCCAAACCCGCAACCTGGAAAAAGCGACCGATACGAAGGTGCTCGACCGCAGCGAGCTGATCCTCGATATCTTCGCCAGCCGCGCGCGCACGCACGAAGCCCGGCTGGCGGTGGAGTTGGCCCAGTTGGAGTATTCGATGCCCCGGCTGAAGCGGATGTGGACCCACCTCTCGCGGCAGAAGAACGGCGTCGGGTTGCGCGGGCCGGGCGAAAAGCAACTCGAGGTCGACCGCCGTTTGATTGTCAAACGGATCAGCGATCTGCGGCGCGAACTCAAGGGGATCCAACGTCGCAAGGAGCGCGAAGTGGCCGGGCGGCGCGGGGTGATGACCGTGTCGCTGGTCGGCTACACCAACGCCGGCAAGAGCACGCTCTTGAACTCGCTGACCGGTGCCGACGTCTTCACGGAGGATGCCCTGTTTGCCACCCTCGACACACGGACCCGGCGATGGCATCTACCCGGCTGGGGGCCTGTGCTGCTCAGCGATACGGTCGGGTTCATTCGCGATCTGCCGCACCATCTGATCGCCAGCTTCAAGGCAACGCTCGAAGAAGCGATGCAGGCGGACCTGCTGCTGCACGTGGCCGACGCCAGCAGCCCGGCCGCGGCGGAGCAGATCACTGCCGCTTACAAAGTGCTCAAGGAAATCGGCATCGAAGAGAAGGACACGATCTTGGTGCTCAACAAGATCGACGCGATGCCCGACCGATTGCGACTGGAAGGACTTCTAGGCAAGTACCCGGGCGCGGTAGCCATCAGCGCCCAAAGCGGCGAGGCGATGGCGAAGTTATCGGCCGCGGTAAGCGACGCGCTGAGCCGGACGTTCCTCGATCTGGACGTGGAGATGGGCGTCGAAAACGGCCGTCTCCTGGCCTACCTGGCCGCCCACGGCGAGATCCTCTCGAAGCAATACCACGACGATACCCGCGTCGTGGTCCATTGCCGCCTGCCGCAAGAGTACCTCGGCGCGATACAGAGCGACGGCGTCGAAATTCGCATCCACACAACAGCCGCCCGGGGTGAATCTCCGCCCGACGAATCGGTCGAAGATGTTGCGTGATCGGTTCGGGCGATTTGTACGATGGGCTTCCCAGCCCGTCGATCCGGCACAATCGACGGGGTTGGAAGCCCATCGTACATAGTTGCTCGGCAGTGTTGCACCCTCACCGGCACCCTCCGCACGCCACCGTCGGGCTTGCCCCGGCGGAGCGATGATTGGCAGCTACAGCCTCGCTTGCTCCCCACTACAAATCCCCACCGGTCCCGTCCCGGTGGCTTGCTTCTTCCGTTCCTGGTCCGCCATCAGCCCCCCTCACGTAGTCGAGGGAGTGGGCACGGTCCTCTTTCCGCCCAAGCGGCGGCGCAAAACGCGCGTGCCAGCGAACCATCCGCATCTTGCGTCACGATAGCTTCGTGGGGAGTTTTCTCAACCTCTTCTTCTTCTTCGCCGTCGAGGATTGGGACGTGTCCAGCCGTCCACCATTTCCTTATTCGTGCCCGTTATGCCCTAGGCAAGCCCGCCGTGGATTGCAGCCAACTGACTCCCGAAAGCTGGAAAGCCAGGAGGTCTAGGGAGCTCACGACGTTTACCCCCCACCAGAGATCGTTCGCGAATTCCTCTCTTGAAGGAAACACGTGCTTGCCCCCTTCCATCAAGATAGCAGTGCATGTAGAAATGGCGGTGACCATATTCCTCGAAGAGTTGCGGAACTGCCCTCAAAACTACCACTCTACTAACGAGGAGGGATGATGTATGTCACTGCGCAGTGCATCCGCCGACTGTAGGAACCTAGCCCTTGGTTTTCTAGTGGCCGCTGTCGTCTTCCTCCAGCCCGATGTGCCGGTCAACGCCTTCGGCATAAGGATCACGAAGCCCAAAACCCCGAGGTGGGCTCGGCCCGCTACCGACGCACTGGCTGAACTCGACCCAACAAATCCGGGGAGCTGGACCCGGGAACGGCTAGCTGGCTTAGACCCGTCCCGCGGTGCGCACAAAGAGATGCGAATCTCAGGAAAACACTTTGGAAAGGGTTTCGGCGAGGGTATCAAGCCAACGATGGATGCGGCGATCGACCGGGCATCGATGCGACTCGAACAGAATATCCGGTTCGCCTCAAGCGAGGCCGACAACTTGCTGAAGAACCACGAGGAGGAGTTCAACAAGATCGCGACAGATCGCCTCAATCAACTGAAGGGCATCGTCGACGCGTCCCTGAAGGACGTTGACAAAATCGCGGATAAGTCTCTCAAGTCGCTCGACAAGATTGCCAACAACACGTTGGACAGGAGCGGCGCCATAATCGACAAGAGCCTTGACCGCACCGAGTCAATTCTTCATGGCGGACTCGACCGGACGGAAGAGATCGTCGACAATGCGCTTTCCAGGGCTGACGAAATGAGCGAGCAGCGATTGGCGCAGTTTGACAAAACTCTCTCGGGCAACATCGCAAAGGTCCGCGATCTTCAAGAAGACACTTTCGCTCGCATGTCGGGTACGGTCCAAGACGAGATCCCCTTTGCGACCTCCATCGTTTTTCGCCAGATGGAGGTCCTGGGGCTAGTTTTGCTTGTCGGCTTGGTCCTGATTGGCGCGGTCGGCTGGACGTTTGTGAAAGGCATCCAGGCCGAGCTGGCGACGAAGAAGAAGCAAGGCGCCAGAGAACCCACTGACATCAGCATGTGGAAGAACGTTCGTCGCTACTTCACAGAAGATCTGGTGATCGCTTGGCGCGGCTGCAAAGCCAACCTCGGGATGCTGCCTCGTCTCTTGTTGCGAGTTGGCACACCGATTATCCTCGTCGCCATCGCTCTCCACCTCTTCTACGTCGCCTACCTCGTCAACGCCCAGAACGTGCGAGTCAATTCGTTGGTCGGTTTTGCCGAATCGTTCGAGCGCACAGGCGACTTCAGGTTCGCCACGACCTATCGCCGGCGCGTTTTCACGTTGGACAACACTCTCGATAGCCGTTACTTCGTCCTCCGGAATGACTGGATTGGGTCCTACTTAACGAACTACAAGGAGGTCCCTGCTGACAAGCTAATGTCGGAACTGCAATTCATGACGGACACGCCAGGATATGCGGCGCACGCCGCGAAAGACATCGAGCTAACCTGCCTCCGGCTTTACGTCGCCTCGATGCACGAACTTCCGACTGGCGCCCTGCTCTATCTTCTGCCAGAAGCCGATGACAGCGGCTTCACTGTTGAAGTTGACAAGCCCGCCCCGGCGGAAGCAACTGATGACAGCGATGCCTTCCGGAAGGACATTGACGCCTACCGAGTGGCCGTGATCGACGCGATCCTCGGTGAGGTCCAGGAGAGCTTTAGGCGTTCTGATGAAACAGGCAACAAGGTCCCGTTTTGTGGGAGATACGTGTACATCGCCAGGCTGAGCGATTCTCTCGGAGACGTGTCGACCAGCCTTAAAGATCGCCTCATCGAAGCCGACCGAATAGCACACGAGATGGTGTGTGTATACCCCGCCTACGCTCCAGGCTTGCTTCTTTCGGCGCAGATCACCGCCGTCAAGCACGATTCCTGGATGAAGGGGCCTGACACCCTCACGAATGGCGAGGAGTATCTTCGTGGTGCAGCTGACGAAGACACCGCAGTGAAGGATGCCATCGCCGCTGAGCTTCGGGAATCGCAAGCGAAGTTTGCTGCCGTGACTCAGTACGAGCCAATGCTGGCGAAACGGTATCTGCAAATGCTGGCTGAAGCCCCGGAAGATCTGGTCAAGAAGATTGTGGAGATCGCCGACGACAACGCCCTGGATGACCCGGACCGTCTGGTGTCTTTGAAGGAGGAGATGAAGAACTGGGCTGATCAGGTGAAAGAACGATGCATGGAGTATACGCCTAGCGAGTTCTTCGCCCGCCTTGAGGCGGAACGACGGCTGATCACGTCGATCGCTCGGGGCGTTAGGCAGGACCGTCTCAGTTTGCTGATCAAGAAGGCCCGGGAATCTCTGCAGCAGGGGAACGCCAAATCCAAGTATGAGAATTGCGTCCAGGTTTTTGAGGAATCGATTGCGCTTGATCGCATGGACATCGCCGAATTGTGGTTTCTGCGTTCGGAGAAAGTCATTGAGGACGATCCCGACACCGAAGGCTTTGGCACTCCCGAATTCAAGGAGGATCGGGATCAGCGAAGGAAGGATTTGACGGTATCTGCTGTCGGAACTCTCGTCTTCCTTCCATAGATAACTGACAGAACCGTGACAATCCATAAAGACTTCATTGATCTTCACGAGGCCATCGGCTTCACCGACGCAGAACTAGTGGCCCACATGCGGCGACACTGGTACTTGCCTTTCATCAACTTCCGCGTATGGGCGGTGAGCCTGACCGTTGTTGCTTCCTCACTCGTGGTGTCGCAAGTGACAGGCGAACCTTTGAAGGCGTTCACGTTGTCTTTTTGCTCGTGGTCCGCCTGTGTAGTCGCTGCCGCTTTGTCGTATTTCGCGGCCGTCTTCGGCGTCAGGAATAGCAGGGACTTCTCTCCCGTGGTACTGAGTTGGAAGCGAGGTATACTCTCATCAGTGGTCTTGCTTGCGACCCTGGACTTCCTTTTGTTCGATCCGGCCGTATCCGTCCGGGTGCTTTACGTTTGGGGCATACCACTTCTCTTGGCTCTTGGGCTTTCCAAACTCGGGTGCTATGGGGCCGGGTGTTGTGGATGGGCCGAGTGTCGCCGGAGATTGTCACCGATACCTCTGCAGCTCTTGGAGGCGACCTTCTGTCTCGCCACGGCTGCCCTTCTCGCCTGCCTGTTGTTCTCGAAGCAGTGCGATTATCCCGACATCGGGGCCTTGGGCCTCGTTGCATACGCGGCCGTCCGGGTTGCCGACAAGTGGGGTAGAGGCTTTTCGTTGCGCGATGCACTCCTGCGGCTTGATGCCGTGGCCGCCATCGTGCTCTTGTTGTTCATTTACGCAAGTGCCACGTAGGCCGCCTGTCTGGCTCTATTCTAAAGCGAAAGGGAAGAAGCCATGGATCGAGACTGTGAGTCCACAGCGCCCGACAACTTGCACCCGGATGCGCAGCTTGCGCAGGAGGGAGATTCTCCCGAGATAGCCAGAGTGGGATCAGTCGATCGATTCCGCCGCGCGATGCTATTGATGGCGATAATCCCGTTCGCGAAACCTGCCTGCCCATGCTGTCCGGGACCGAATCCGCCACCGCAAGATCCAATCCCCTAACCCGGGCGGACGATAAGAACGGGCGTTATTGACCTCCCCCCGCATCACGATCACACGATTACGCACGATTATGCCCGTGCTCATCCTCTTCGCGCCAAGTGCGAAGTGAAACTGCCAGCGACACGTTGTGGCGATCAGGCAGAGAAAGTGATGGAGAGTCAACGCAGTCCGAGGCGGAAGCCTGGCGGCCGGCGAACTGTCGGCTCGGGGCCGGGGTCACTATCGTTGTTGGGCGCTCCGGTGAAAGACCCCCAGTGGCGCAAAATGCTCGGCGCCGAACCCACGGAACGCGGTCCGTGGGCGTGGTCTCTCCTCGCTCCCTCATCGCCAATCGCTCGGGTGCCACCGGCGTTTCGCCCATGGCCGTTGATTCCTCTTCCCCTAATCCGCATTCGCCCGATGGACGAGATCTTGCCAGAAATCGCGCGCTTGGCGGTGATAGGCGATCACTTCGGCTTGCTGATCGGGGTCGGATAGCTTGAGCTGTCGCGCCCGCTCGTAGACCCAGTCGAGAAAGAACTTCGCTGAAACGCGGCTGATCCGGCGTTGGTTGTCGAACTCGACGTAGTACGGGCCGGTGAGGCCGCAGCGGTAGGTCTTGCGGGCGTCGGCCATGGCGCGGACGAGGAACCAACCGCTCTCTTGGAATTGCAGCAGCGGCAGCTTTCCGCTGGTGGCGTAATCCTCGAACCGGATCGAATGGGCCACCTCGCCGTTTTTGATCAGTTCGAGGTAACGGATCGGTTCTTCCTCGGGATCGCGGGTCGAGAGCGTCAGGCCGATTTGAAATTCGAGCGTTTCCCCTTTCGCCGCGCGAAAGACGTGGCCCGGCGGATGACCTTGGACCGAAGGCCGAAGCAGCGGGCCGTTGGTCACCACGACTTGCCCGGCGCGCAAGGCCTGCCACCACCGTTCGTAGCTGAACGTGCCGTCCACGTACACGTACATCCGGTTGGCACCGACCGGATTCGGTGCAATGCCGGAGCCGCTGCCGGCGCTGGGCGGGATGCGCAAACCGGAATTGAGAAGATGGAAATAGATCTGCTGCGACCATCGGGCGTTGCCCTTGGGCGCCGGATAGCGGAGCGGGTCGCGAGGCTTGCCGCCCGTCTCGTTGCAATCGGTTCGCTCGCGACCGATCTGGCTATGGAGCAATTGCACCGAATCGATCTGATCGGCGGCCGCCAGCACGGGCAGATCCCACCAGTACGGCCTGCTGACGTCGACCCAGACGTCGGTCTCCTGCCGCGCGCGATCGGCCAGCACCCCCACGGGCGGATACTCGGAGTCGACGTCGGAGAAGTCCAACGGTTTGTCGAGATTGAAATACAGCAGCGTACCCCCGGCCCGGGAGTCGGCGCCGGCCATCATGTGACAGAACCGATCGCCGTCGAAATGGTGGAGCACTTCGTCGGGCAACTTCCCCAATGGTTTAACCCCGGTGGGACGATATCCGTCGTTGCTCCAGGTGAGCAAAGGCGCGACGTGCAGATCGTCGGCCGCCATGAGCAGCTCCATGTCGGCCTCGCGGCGCTTCACGTGGAAGTCGCCCGACCACCAACCCTCGCCGGCCATGTCGGCAAAGCGGACCATGTCGACGGTCTTGACGTCGTCGGAAAATGCGTCCATCTGAAAATGTCCACGGCGAACGGCGTATTCCAGCCCACACTCGATCTCGAAGGTATAGGCCCCGGGGCGCAGCCTCAAGGTGATTTCTCCCGGACAAACGAAATGGTCGTGCCAGAAAGGCGCGTGGCCCGCCCTTTGGGGACGCCCGGCGGGGTTCTTCAGGTGGATTCGACAGGGAAGCGGTTGGCGGGTTTTACGGTCAACGACACTCAGCACGAGTTGTCCGGCCGGAAAAGCGGGTGCGGCGGCCATCGACAGCAGCAGAAATATCGCCACGCGGCAGAACTTTATCGAGGGAACGATCGACAATCGGCCAAACATGGGTGGGTTCTCCAGCGTAAAGGATGCCCGGCATTGGGCACCGTCGGGCGGCGTGACGTGTCGCCCGCCACCAAAACTGTAGCATGGCCCGCCGGGAGGGTGCGGCCAACGTGACTTGATACCAGGGGGTCGGACCACCTACAATCGATAGAGAACGACAGGCAATAACCCGACCCAAATGAGCACGAAATGGCTGAGGACTATTACAAGACGTTGGGACTGCGGCGCGATGCCTCCGAGGCCGAGATCCAGAAGGCCTATCGGGAGCTGGCCCGCAAATACCACCCCGACCTGAACCCCGACGACAAGGGGGCCAAGCAGAAGTTTCAGCAGGTACAGACGGCATTCGACGTGCTGGGCGATGCGGAGAAACGGGAGTTGTACGATCGGTACGGCAGCTCGTTTGAAAACTTCTCTGGAGGGGGGGCAGGGGGAGGTTCGCCTTGGGGGGGTGGTCCCGGTGCCGGGGGGAATCCGTTCGGGGACTTCGATTTCTCCCAGATCTTCGGCCAGCGTTCCGGCGGTGGTGGTCAAGGTTTCGGTGGTGGTGGCGGCCAAGGGCAAAACCCGTTTTCCGATTTCTTCCAGCAATTCCGGGGGGGTGGCGAGCGTCCCCAGACGGCGTCCCGTCGTCGCGGCGCGGATATTCAGCATGAGTTGACCATCCCATTGGCCACGGCCGTCACCGGCGGCGAGGTCCAGTTGAGCGTTCGCCGACAGACCGGCAAGACCGAGACGATCGCGGTGAAAATTCCACCCGGCATCGACGAGGGAAAGAAGATCCGTGTCCGGGGGCAGGGCGATTCGGGGCCCAGCGGGAAACACGCCGGCGATATTCTGATCACCATCCACATCGCCCCGCACGAATGCTTCACGCGACGGGGGAACAACCTGCTGGTGAAGGTTCCCGTCACACTGGCCGAGGCTGGACTGGGAGCCAAAGTCGACGTGCCCACGCCGCAAGGGACCGTGTCGTTGCGGATTCCGCCGGGCACATCGGGCGGTGCGAAATTGCGTGTCAAGGGCCATGGGGTCGCTCCCAAGGGAGGCACTCCCGGCGACCTGCTGGCCGAAGTCCAGATCGTTTTGCCCGAGGAAATCGACGACCAGGTCCGGGAGATGTTCCGCCATTTTGCCGAACTCGGTCCGCAAGACCCCCGCGCGAAGCTCCGATGGTAGAAAGCCAACCCGTGCCCCGATCCGACCCGTACGCCGCGTCCGAGAGTGCTTCGAGCGACTTTCGGTTCTTGCGTGCCTATCGGATTCGGCGGCCCAGCGAGTTTCGGCGGGTTTACCGGCGACGTTGCGTGGCTTCCGACGGCGTGATCCGCGTGCATGGATGCGCCAACGCGTTTTCCCATCCCCGGCTGGGATTGTCGGTCTCGCGAAAGGTCGGTCCGGCCGTGCGACGCAATCGGTGGAAGCGGCTGATTCGCGAGGCGTTTCGCTTGTCCCGGGCGCAGTTGCCGCCGGGCGTGGATCTCGTCGTGATCCCCCAACGGGGAGCCCAGCCTGAGTTGGCCGCGCTGATGAGTTCGCTTTCCCGTCTGGCCGGAAAGATCGCGGAGAAACTGTCACGAGGCCGCTGATGCACCGCTTGATGCAGATTTTGGCGACATTGCGGATGTTGCCGCGCTGGGGCGTGATCGGTCTGGTCCGCTGTTATCAGTTGTTTATTAGCCCCTGGCTCGGGCCGCGGTGTCGCTTTCAGCCGACCTGCAGCACCTATTTCATCGAGAGCGTGCGGAAATACGGGATCATCCGCGGCACCTGGCGCGGGACGATGCGGATCTGCCGCTGCCACCCGTGGAATCCCGGGGGATACGATCCGCCGTAGCAAAAAGTCTGGGCACGATGGGCTTCCTAGCCCGTCGCGGGGAAGTGGAAAGGAAGAAACGACGGGCTCGGAAGCCGATCGTACAGAACCCGCAATCTGTAACATGCCTTTGCGCAATCACTTGCGTCAAATCGTGGCCGCCGTCGGTGGTGGCCGTGCCTGCGACTGGACACACCACGCCTCGGCCGGGGGGACGCGGCCGTAATTCGCCGCCATCTCGTCTTGACCGCATCGGGCCAAATCACTAATGTTCCCCCGCCATTCCTTACGCGCCCGGTGGTCTTTTGGCTGAGTGCATGGCCCACGGCGCGTCGGTTTGGGGTGTGAACAAGAAAATGTACGACTGGCGGCCGCGCGATGGCTTCTGACCCCGTTGGGGAGGATGACGGAGCATGAAATACAATCTGGCCTTACTCTGTTGTGGGATCCTGTTGAGCGGCGGGTGTTCGCTGTTCGACACCTCCGACGTACGTTCCCAGAGTCCCGATTCTCCGGGCGAAGCGGTCGAGTCGAACGTCCAATTGATCGGCGAAATGACGGCCCCGTTCGGGCTGTCGCCGGTTCAGATCGAGGCCGTCGGGTTAGTGACCGGTCTGCCGGGAACGGGCAGCAATCCGCGGCCGTCGGCCGAGCGTGCCCGTCTGTTTCAAGAGATGCAACGCCGGGGCGTTCCGATGCCCGACCGGTGGCTCGCTTCCGCCAGCACGGCGCTGGTCAAGGTGCGTGGCATCCTGCGGCCGGGAATTCGCAAGGGAGATCGTTTCGACATCGAAGTGCGTGTGCCGACGATGAGTGATACCACCAGCTTGCGGGGCGGCTATCTGATGCCCGTGCAGTTGACGGAATTGGCCGTTCTCGGAGGCCGGATCCGCGACGGCGACGAGTTGGGTCAGGCCAGCGGGGCGCTGCTGGTCGATCCCTCGGCGGACACGAGAAACGACCAGGTGGCGATGGGCCGGGGCCGAATCCTCGGCGGTGGCGTCGCCCAGGAAGAGCGCTCGCTGGCGCTGATCCTCAAGCCGGAGCACAGGAGCGTCTTCAACGCCGCGCGCATCGCCAAGGCCGTCAACAAGCGATTCTACTTCACTCAGCGCGGAATCCAGGACGGCATGGCCAACGCCCAAACCGACAAATACATCGAACTGGACGTCCACCCGCGCTATCGAGACAACATCGCGCGATACATTCAAGTGGTACGCGCAATCGCCTTGCGAGAAACGGCCGGAGAGCGGGCCAAGCGACTCGTGTTGCTCCAGAAGCAACTGCTCGATCCGGTCACCTCGGAGGTCGCGGCACTGCGGTTGGAAGCCATGGGCAAGAAGGGAATCGATGTCCTGAAGAAGGGGATCCAATCGGATAACACCGAGGTGCGATTCCGCGCCGCCGAAGCGCTGGCCTACCTCGACGACCGCGAAGCGGCCGAACCGTTGGCCGAGGCCGCTCGAAACCATCCGGCGTTTCGAGTCTTTGCCCTCTCCGCTCTGGGAGCGATGGACGACGTGGCGGCCCACGATCAACTTTGCCAGCTTCTCGACGTCTCCAGCGCGGAAACACGCTACGGGGCGTTCCGTGCCCTGCGCAGCATGAGGGCCGACGATCCGCTGATCGTCGGCGAACATCTCGGCGGCAAGTTCCAGTATCACGTGCTCAATACGACCAGCGAGCCGATGATCCACGTGACGCGAAACCGGCGCCCCGAAGTCGTGCTCTTCGGAACCGGCCAGCAGTTGCGTGCGCCCTTCTCTCTTGCGGCGGGCAATAACATCACGATCAACTGTCGCACGCCCGGCGAGGTGTCCGTTGCCCGGCTCGCCGTGGATCGGCCCCAAGAGAGACGCAAGGTTTCCCAGCGCCTCGACGACGTGATTCGGGCGATCGTCGACTTGGGTGGCACCTACCCCGATGTGATCCAGGCGTTGCAGGAAGCCGAGGCGTGCGACGCGCTGACGTCGCGATTCGAGGTCGAGGCTCTGCCCAAGGCGGGACGAACCTTCGACCGTACCGCCGACAGTCCTGATGAGGAGAACGAGGCGGAAGCCGAAGAACTGACACCCGACAATCAGGGGGTGCTTGCTTCGATTCTCACGTTTTGGCAACGATAGGGGGTGTGGAGCGGTCCCGGGGGATGGGAAAGCGGTCGAATCCGTCATTTTCAACAAAAACCCACCCGGAGCCATCGCCGGTTTGATAGAATAATGGGTCCGCCCTCTTTGCGGTGGGCCTTCGCCGAGAAGATGGCGTCGGCAGTCGCCTCGGCGCGTTCGTCCCCCCCCAACTTGGCCGTTCCATGCTCAAAGCGCTCGAACTGCTTGGCTTCAAGAGCTTCGCCGAAAGGACCCGGTTCGAATTCCCCCAGGGAATCACCGTGGTCGTCGGCCCCAATGGCTCGGGCAAGTCGAACATCGTCGACGCGATCAAATGGGTGCTGGGGGAACAGAGCGTCAAGAGTCTTCGGGGCAAGGAGATGGCCGACGTCATCTTCAACGGTTCCGACGCCCGGCGAGCGCTGAACTCGGCCGAGGTCACCCTCACCTTCGACAATTCATCGCACCTGTTGCCGATCGACACGCCCGAGGTCCACGTCACCCGTCGCGTCTATCGAAGCGGGGAAGGTGAATACCTGATCAACCGGCAGCCGAGTCGTCTTCGCGACATTCGCGAGATGTTTGCCGGTACGGGCGTGACAACCGAAGCCTACAGCGTGATCGAGCAGGGCAAGGTGGACGTGCTCCTTCAATCGTCGCCTCGCGACCGGCGCGTGATCTTCGAGGAAGCGGCCGGAATCAGCCGGTTCAAGGCTAAGAAGATCGAGGCCTCGCGACGCCTGGACCGCGTCGAGCAGAACTTGCTCCGCTTGTCCGACATTGTGGACGAGGTGGACAGCCGGCTGCGGGGAGTCCGTGCCCAGGCCGGAAAAGCCCGTCGCTATCGGCAGTACACCAGCCGCCTGCAGGAACTGCGCACTCAGGTGGGGTTGGTCGATTGGAACAAGCTCACGGCCCGGCTTCAAGAGATTCGCGGCGTGCTGGAAGACCAACGCCAGCAACGCGACTCGGCCGCCGCCGAGGCCGAGGCCCTGGACGCCCGGCAGCTTGAGGCCGAGACCAAAGTCTCGCAGCTCAACGAGCAGATCCGGATGTCGGAAGCGCGAATTGCCGCCAATCGGGAGCGCATCGCCAGCCAAGAATCGACCATCGATCACCAGCGCCAGCGATGCCGAGATCTGGAAGAGGAAATCGCCCGCGGCCGTCAAAATCTGTCCACTCTCAAGGCCCGGGCCAACGATCTCGGGCAGCAACTCCTCCAAACGGGCAACGAATTGGAGGAGGCCGAGTCGAATCATCGCCAGATCGCGCGAAGCCTCGGTCAACAGGAGCGGGAATTGACCGATCTGATCGCCCGACTCGATCAGGTCCGCGGAGAAGTCGATCAGCGCCGCGCGGCCCACGTCCGCCTGATGCGCGAAGCGGCCGGGCTGGGGAACCGGATCAGCGGTCTGGAAAGCCGATTGGCAGCCGCGTCGGAGGATCGCCAGCGGTGCGTCACCCAACTGCACGAGTTGGATGGCCAGCGCGACCAGACATGCCGCGAACTCGACGCCCTGGGGATCGAGAAGACCGATCTTACGCAGCAATTGGACGAGCGGACCCGGGCCCTGGCCGAGGCCGAAGCCAGGCGGGTTGAGTTGGACCAACGCCGGACCGAGCAACTCGGGGAACTCGACCAACTTCGCCAGCGCCACAGCGGAGCTGCCCAGCGGGCCGCCCTCTTGGAAGACCTCGAAAATCGTCTCGAAGGCCTCAACGCCGGCGTCAAGGAGGTCGTCCGCAAGGCACGCCAGGCGACCGACGGACCGTTTGCCCAGGTCTGCGGACTGGTGGCCGATCTCATCGAGGTCAACGTGGAGACGGCTCCCCTGGTGGAAGTGGCGCTGGGCGAGCGCGCGCAGCACATGGTGGCCGTCCCGGGAAGCCCCCTGGCCGAGCACCTCCAGCAACAGTCGCTCCGCCTGGCCGGCCGCGTCGGGTTCGTCTGGCTCGATGCCCCGCGGACCGCCGTGCCCGCTGCGCCGATCGACCTCCAAGGACACCCCGGCGTGTTGGGCCGCGCCGACCGGTTTGTTCAGACCGAGCCCCGGTACGAAGCGCTGGTTCGGCATCTGCTCGGCGAAACCTGGATCGTTGAAAAACTCGCCGACGCCCTGCGCCTGGCCAGTGCCGCAACCCCGAGGGCACGATTCGTCACCCTGGCCGGCGAACTGCTCGAGGCCGACGGCACGTTGATCGTCGGACCGCGACACGCGGCGGTGGGGCTGATCTCGCGGCGCAGCGAACTGCGGGCCCTGGGCATGAAGCTCCTGGAACTCGAGGCCGCCATCGCCCAGAGCGAAACGCTGGTGGCCGAACTCGACCGCCAAACCGACCGGCAACGGGAAATCTGCCGGCAACACGAGCTGCAGTGCGGCGATCTCCGCGAGGCGGTCGCCGCGTGCCAGATGCGAATCGTCGCCGCCGAGCAACGCCGCGACCAGTTCGACCGGCAGTGTGAGCGGCTCCAGGGCGAATTGCGTGCGGCCGAGACACAGCACGAAGAGGCCGGCACGGACCTTGCCGAGGCCGCCGCGCATCACCAAAAGGCCGAAAGAGAACTGGCCGAGATGGAAGTGGAAATGGCCAGTGTCGACCAGCAGATCGACCGGCTGGAAACGATGCGGCGCCAACACAATCAACAAACCACCGAGGCAAAAGTCGAACTGGCCAAGAGCGACGAACGGCTACGCAATCTCCGCAGCCGCGCGCGGCAGCTCGATGAAGGGCAAAGCGAACGAAGTCGTGCCATGGCCGATACCCGAGAGCAATTGGCCCAAAGTATCGACCGCGCACGCCAGTCGCAGTGGAACATCCTCCGGGCCGAATCGGAAGTGGCCGAGTTGTTTCTGCACAAAGAAACGTTTGCCGGCCAGACGGTCGAGCTGATCGATGCCCGAGAAACGCTCCGCTCGCAGCGGTCCGAACTGAACACCCGAACCCAACAGACCCGCTCGGCGATCCGCAAGCTCGACGAAAAGGTCCACGCGCAGGAATTGCTGGCCGCCGACGTCCTGCACCAGCGCGACGCCATGGCCGATCGGATGCGAGAAGATTACGGTATCGAACTGGCCGAGTTGGAACACCAGCCCAGCGACGAGGAGCAGCAAGCGCAGGAAGAAGTCAACCAGGAAATCGAAGAACTGCGGCGAAAGATCACCAACATCGGCAACGTCAATCTCGACGCGCTGGACGAACTCGACGAGATGGAAACCCGCCACGAGCGACTCGCGGGCCAGTATAAGGATCTGGCCGACGCCAAGGGATCCTTGGAAAAAATCATCGGCACGATCAACGCCGACAGCCGGCGGCTGTTCGTCGAGACCCTGGAGACGGTCAAGGGCCATTTCCAAACGCTCTTCCGCAAACTGTTCGGCGGCGGCCGGGCTGATATTGTCTTGGACGAGGAGGCCGACATCCTGGAATGCGGCATCGAGATTGTCGCCCGGCCCCCGGGCAAGGAGCCGCGAAGCATCTCGCTTCTAAGCGGCGGCGAAAAGACGATGACCTGCGTCGCGCTGCTGCTGGCCATTTTTCGCAGCCGGCCCAGTCCGTTTTGCGTGTTGGACGAAGTCGACGCGGCGCTGGACGAAGCGAATATCGACCGGTTCGTCAGCGTGCTCCACGAGTTCCTCACCTGGACGCAGTTCATCATGGTCACCCACTCGAAGAAGACGATGACCTGCGCCACGACGATCTACGGCGTCACGATGCAAGAGTCGGGCATCTCGAAGCAAGTCTCGATCCGCTTCGAGGACGTCAGCGACGACGGCGAAATCCTCCGCGAGGCGCCGCCCTCGGAGCCCGAGACCCCCGACGAAGACGACGAAACGCAAGCGGCGTGAGCGTGGTCGGGCCGTGGCTTTTCCTCGTCTGCCCTCAGCCCCCGGCTCTGCCGGGGGGCGGCCGATCGCGCCAACACGGCGATCGTTTCGTACGTGGGGGTCACTTTTCTCTCGGTGGAGAAGCGGTGACGGCCACCAAATATGGCGAAACAGGAGAAGCCCCCCTGCCAGAATGCACGACTTACATCAATCAGGTGAATATTGCTGTCTTCCCCCCTGTTCGGACCGTACAATGTGTCGGAGAGTCATGCGAATCAACCTATACGAACCACGTGCTTAAGAGTGTGTCTATTTCGCAATGAAGATTCGATAAGAAGCAAAAAATGGGGGGAATGCGACCTTTGTGGGGTCCGACTCAATATTTAGCAAAAAGGGGGTTCTCTCGCCCCGTTGAGTTCAAGGGGCCCCTGATCCGCGACTTTCCGATAGATTAGTAGTTGACACACACATTTGGGGCACCTAAAATCACACCTCAATAGGGTGGTTTGGCCAGCACGGAGAGCGGGATGGACAACCCGAAAACAACTGGACATGGGTGGATGTTTGGTCAAGCTGCGTTTGCCCATCAATCCACTGACCGTGGAGTGTGCGTTTCCCATTCATTCCGCCCCGTATGGAATGTGAACGGTATTAGGCGATGCCGCGTATTGACGACTCAGATCACCCTTCGCGCCCGAAACCACACACTAACGGTGTCGGTTCGGGAAATGGGCGCCGTTGCAGTGATGACCGCGTCTGGGGCGTCTTGTTGTTTTGCCTTGATCATTGGCATAGCGAATTTGATCGCTTGGTGAACGATTTGACCGAGGAGTGGTCGCTTTGGGAGAGGTCCAGAGCAAGCGATGCGCCGACCTTTCAGGATCTGGAATTCCGGATCCGGTCTGCCGTGAGATGGGTGGATATTAGGTATGTAATGTTGGAACGCCTCGGGCCTTTGGATCGTCAGTTTGATGAGACGTTGAAGAGACTGGGCAGCATGCGGGACGAGATGAAAGCTGCCCGCGCGGAAAATAGATTCGAACAGGAGTGGACAGGCAAGCAGTTTGTCGAAACGTGGCGACGTCTTTGCACGCCTTGGCAAGAGTCTATTGCGGCTTTTCGGCAAGCCGTTGGCAGCCGGACAAGGCAACCATTGAAATGTGCTCGTTCGTCCGTTAGGAGAAGATCGCAGTCGGATCCCCAGCATAGTGGCGAGGAAGACCATGGAACGGATGCATAACGAGAAGGTAATTACGGCTGAACTAGACGCCATTGAGCGTGGGGATCCGATCCCTATCGAGTTGGAGCCAACAGATCCAGATGTGTATGTTGTGCTCAAGGAAGTACGCGAGGCAATACGGGAACGGATCTTGTTTGACGAGGAGGCTGATGCCCACGACAGACTTATAAGAGAGGAAAGAATTTGCATTAAGACTCGCACGCTTCTGGCTACATTTGACAGTTCGACTGCTTGGGGCGGTAAGATCGATGAAGTAGGTTGCCGGGGCGTTGAACTCCATCTAGAGTGTGCGTTGTGGGCGATGCAAATTGAACAAGCTTGTGGAGGGGATATCAAGAAGGCGCGAGAGCATTGCAGAGCGTCTGTCAAATCCCGACTGGACGACATCCGCGATCGAGATCGCTTAGAACGGCTTTACACCATTACTTCTGTGCATGGTCTTGCGTCCTAGACCGTGAAGTGAACACAGCATGTCGGGCTGGTTCAAATTCCGATGCTTCCGGTACGAGGTAACTCTTGACAATCGTTCAGTCCCACCATGCCTGATCTGCCGGTCACTCTCTATCATGCACGTCTTGTTCGGTTTGCCATTTGGCATCTTCGTGATCAGCTAACTCCCAGGAAGGAAGAGCTTGCCAATCCGGACATTAGACGGAGTTCGAGTAATCCGGAAGCTGATGAGGATGAGAGAGTAGCTGAGGAAACCGGAGAGATAGGGAGAAGCATTCGTCGGGACATACATGCCTTCAGTGAAATACACTCCGCGATTGGCTTTGCTCGGTTTCCGGACGATGAACTCAATCGTTTGTTAACGGATGTGCTCAGAGAAGCTGAAACCTTAGGCGAAACCACAAAAGAACGTCGCGACCGTGAGCAACTTAACCACGAACTTGATGAGTTTGTCAAGAGACTCCTTGACTTGCAGGGCGATATTGACAGAACGATCCGGGAGTTGGAAGAAAGAGACCCTTCTGGGCTCGATGGCCCTTGGCCCCAGCAGCCCCCTGTGAGCCCTTCTCCGTCTGGAAATGTGGTCACGACTATCCGCTTTCTTCTGCTCGCCGATCTTCATTGGGGGCAAGAGGGAGACAGCGATCACTTTCCTACGGTTCAGAAAGCTTTTTTCGACGCTTTCGAGACCATCTCCAAAGAGGGTTGGAAACCCGACCTGATGTTGTTTGCTGGAGACTACGTCAACAAGGGCAGGCAAGACGCGTTCACGGACGAACTACCCAAGGTGTTGAATCCGCTTTGGGAAAAGTTCCACATGCTGGATTGGAGCCCGATGCTAGTTGCCGTTCCAGGCAATCACGATTTGCAGCGGCCGACAGAAAAAGCACAGAAGACCAACGCGAAGGCATTGCTCGAACAATGGGGCTCGAAAACTACCCAGAGGCAATTCTGGGACGATGACCATCATAGTTACAGAGAACTTATCACAGAAGTCTTTGGCCCATACCGTGACTGGTGGAAGGCACGCCGCCGGTCGAGCAAGATACGAACTCCCAATGTGCGGAATCATGCATACTCAGAGGGATTGCTTCCAGGTGACTTTTCTTGCTGCTACAAGCAATCGCATAATCAAGGGCGCAAGATGAGGCTTGGGATTGTCGCACTAAACTCGGCTTTCCTGCAGCTTCTTGAGGAAAATGAACTGCCGGATGTTTTCGCGAAAGACTATCGGGAGCATCTATCGTTACATGTAAGGCAGTTCAATACTGCCTGTGATCCGAAAGGACTTGACGGGCCCGGTTGGGCTAACAAGCAGGATGCTGTGCTACTATTGACCCACCACTCTCTTGATTGGCTGGAGAAATCGGCCCAGAAAAGGCTGCTGCAGAGAATCTATTTTCCTGGCGATTTTCTTGCGCACGTACACGGTCACATGCACGAGGAAGAATTTGGAGGCCGATCATCGGGGGGTCAGTCATCGTACTGCAATCTGCAGGCCCCGGCGCTATATGCCGAGGACAAGTACTATGACAGCGACCGTCAAGAACACGTGCGGGATAAGCATGGTTTCATTCTCGGCGAGATACGGTTCACTGAGACAGACGTGTCCTTACACATTTCTCCGCGAGTGTTGTCCGACGATAAACGGCGAGTTGTAGTGCCAGGAATGGGAACGATCGCGTTGAAGAGCGGCGACTGGGCAGAAGTCAATAGAATGCCCCTGAAAAAACCACTTCGGTAGTGCTTTCATGGCGTCACAGATTCCGACGTGAATGCAGACCGCCATGTCGTCTGTTGCGCAGCCTGAGCATCGACAATGTTCGATCCGCGGAGAAAAGGTGACGGCCGCCAAATCCGGCGAAACTGAAGAAGATGACGTTTGGCAAGCTGCCCCGTTTACCCGATCTTGGTGGCTGCCACCCTTGTCCCCCTCCTCCTCCCTGCGACAAATCCCGGCTCCAAGGCTGCGAGGCAAGATCAAGTTGCCCACCGGCCGGTCGCTGCGTAGGATTCCGCAACGCGAACCACCCCGTAAGAACCACCCGCCGGACCGATCATGCCAACCGACTTGCCTGCCGATAATAGCCGACCGATCCGCCCCGACAAAATCGAGCAATTCCAGCTCGACGGATATCTGCTGATCGAGGGCCTTTTCGACGAAGAAGAGGTCGAGTTGATGCTCCGCGTGGCCACCGAAGACCGGCTGCTGCACGAGCACGCCTTCGAGCGGGAAGACACACAAGGCCGCCAGAGCCGGCTGTCGCTGTGGAACCATCCCGGCGACGATCTGTTCGGCGTGGTTTCCCGGTCGCGGCGGATCGTCGACGCCATGGAGCAGCTTCTCGGGGGCGAGGTTTACCACTATCACTCAAAGCTGATGCTCAAGGAGCCGCGCACCGGCGGCGCCTGGGAGTGGCACCAGGACTACGGCTACTGGTATCAGAACGGCTGCCTGCTGCCGCTGATGGCAAGCTGTCTCATCGCCCTGGACCGGGCCAGCCGGGCCAACGGATGTCTCCAGGTGCTCAAGGGGTCGCACCAGATGGGCCGGGTCGAGCACGGGCGGTTCGGCGAGCAGACCGGCGCCGATCCCGAGCACGTCGAGGCCGCCCGGCAACGCTTCGAGCACGTCTATTGCCAACTCGACCCGGGGGCTGGCTTGTTTTTCCACGGAAATCTCCTGCACGCCTCCGACGCCAACACCAGCCCGAATTCCCGCTGGTCGCTGATCTGCTGTTACAATGCCGCGAGAAACGATCCCTACAAAGAATCGCACCACCCCCGCTACACGCCGCTTGACAAAGTGCCCGACTCGGCGGTCAAACAGATCGGTGCCAAGACCAGCGCTGCGGAGAAGGCCTTTCTCGATCCGGCGGACGATAGATCGTGACGATACGAATCACCCCGCGTCCATTGTTCCCCCCAATCCGGCAGACACCGCTTGAGCGAATCCGATCGCTGGAAACGAGCGCGGGAGTGCCGTCGCCACCGAAGGCCGGCGGAAGCCGTCGCCCTCTGTGGAGAGATTCTGCGCGAGGATCCGGCTCACCGGGCGGCGCTGGAGATGCTCGCCGAGATGGCCCATCAGGTAGGCGAAAACGACCGCAGCGCCCGACTCGACCCGGGCTTGCACGCCGCGTGGTATGCGCTGGGATGCGTGCGGCAGGCGGAGAAGAACGACGCGGCGGCGATGGACGCCTTCGAGCGGGCCGTGGCGATCAACCCGCGGCATGCCGCCTCGCAGCACAACCTGGGCCAGGCGATCTTCCGCCTGGGGCTGGTCGACGAGGCGATCGGGCGGTTTCGCTTGTCGCTTGCCCTGGAAGATAGTTTCCTTCCCCGCACGGCCATCGCCACGGCGATCCCGGGCAGCCCCGCGGCCGATAACCGGGGCGTCTTGGAAGCCCGCCGCGATTGGGCTCGGACCCATCTCCCGCCGCCGCCGCGGAAAACGCTCCGTGGCCGCCGGGCAAGCGACCGACCGGTACGCATCGGGTATCTCTCTTCGTTCTTCCAGTCGCGCAACTGGATGAAGCCCGTCTGGGGACTTATCAATCATCACGACCGCGAGTCGTTCGAGATCCATCTGTTCTCCGACGCCGCCGAAGCGGAATGCGACGGAGGCTACCGGCCGCACCCGAGCGACCGATTTCACGACATCTCGCCGCTCTCCAACCGGGCGGCGGCCGACTTGATCGAGCAGAGCCGGCTCGACCTGCTGGTCGATCTCAACGCCTACAGCCAAATCGACCGGCTGGCCGTCGTGGCGCTGAAGCCGGCGCCGATCGTGATCGCCTGGTTCAACATGTTCGCCACCTCGGGCATGGACTGCTTCGACTACCTGATCGGCGATCCGCACGTTATCCCGCCGGAAGAAGAGCCGTTCTACAGCGAGACGATCCTCCGCGTACACGACTGCTATCTGACCTACCAGGTGTTGTACCTGGTACCCGAGGTGGTCGATCCACCCGTGCTCTCCGGCGGGGCGTTGACCTTCGGCTGTTTCGCCTCGCAGTACAAGCTCACGCCCGAGATGGTCGAGGCCTGGTCGCGTATCCTCCGGCGCTCGCCCGGCACCCGGCTGTTGTTGAAGAACAAGGCGCTGGAGCACGCAGCCAATCGCGATTTTCTGTTACGCCGCTTCGCCCAGCACGACATCCCGGCCGAGCGGATCGAACTCGAGGGACCGTCCGAACATTTCGACTACCTGGCCGCCTACGGCCGGGTCGACGTGGCCCTGGACACCGATCCCTACAACGGTGGCACGACGACCTCCGAGGCGCTTTGGCAGGGCGTGCCCGTGCTCTGCTTCCCCGGCGACCGCTGGACCGCCCGGCAGAGCACGTCGCTGCTGCGGGCCGGCGGTCTCGAAGAGTACATCGCCACAAGTCTCGACGACTACGTCGAACGGGCCGTCTCTCTGGCCGCCGCGTCGGACACTCCCGCTCGGCTGGCCGAACTGCGACACACGATGCGTGCCCGCCTCGCCGATTCCCCCTTATGCGACTCAGCCACTTTCACCCGCCAGATGGAACGGTTGTTTCTCGATGTGTTCGAGGAGGCGTTGAGACAATGTCGGTAGGAATTGGCGTTGGCGATCACTCGTCGTTCGAGTTCCTGGGTGGTGAGCCGTCGACCGGCTTCGACGACGATGGCTACTACGCGTACTTGCATTCTAGGTTTGAGAGTCTCGCCGCGAAGACAGGACAGTATATCGACCTGTACGGCTATGCGACGTTCGAGGGCGAATCGCTGAATGCTCTGGCAACGCTCATTGCGGACGCCCGCCGGGAGATCGAAAGAAGACCGGAATCCTGGGATGTGCATATATCCACGCAGATTGCTCCGGTTCGGAAGGAGATCTACTCCACAGTCCGCCGCGAGGAGTTCCTGACTCGGCTCGCGGAAGTCGAAACCGTGATTGCTCGTGCGCGTGCGACCGGTCGCCCCATTGTCTGCGTTGGTGATTAGAAAGATTTTGTCGCCGTGTGACCTGCGGAAAACGGAAGCCAGCTTTATTCCCCTGCTTCCCCATCTTTTCGCTTTCTTCTTTGTTCTATACTACCCCGGAACACCAACACCACCCAGTTCGCCAAATTGGTAATGCTGTTATAGGCGATACGATCGGTTTGGTTGATACGACTGGACAAAGTTTCTAAAGTCCTACCCCTGTTGGAATCGAAACTATTGATCGGAGGGCTTGTCTTGCGGTCAGTTTCGCCTCACGGGGCAAACGGCCGGGAGATGAGCGGAAGGGGGGGAGAGCCTGCCGATGGGCTCACTTCAGCGAGGGTCCGCCGGTTTTTGCGGGGCGGATTGTCTGCGAGTCTCCGTCCCCAGACCGTGTTGCCGGTGCTGTTGTGCCGGGTGGTTGCGAGATAAGTGCTGGGTGACCTGGAGCGCACCTTCTCTATTTTACGGATTTTCACTGACTTCCGGATGCCCAGGTTGCCGATGTGATATGTACGGCGCGGATCAGAGGGAGCTGAACCAAGGCCGAGCAGAAGCGAAAACCGAGAAACGCCCCGACCCAGGTGTGTACGAGTTGCCGGTTGCCCCCACGACCGGCACTTGGGACCGACGATGTTTGTGGTCCGTACACAGGGGGTGAAAAGTTTCGGCAGCGAGCGTTTGTTTGCCGAAACTCAATCCGATTAACGTGAGACGATTATACGGAGAGCCTGCAATGAAGGTCTTCACGACAGGTCAGGTTGCCAAGATCTGCAAGGTGGCCCCGCGCACCGTCAGTAAGTGGTTCGATTCGGGGCGGCTGAAGGGCTACCGAATTCCAGGATCGCAGGACCGCCGGATTCCGCGAGAATACCTCATCAAGTTCCTCAAGGAACACGGGATGCCGCTTGGCGATCTGGAAGACGAGGCGATGGCCAAAGTTCTGATCGTTGCTCAGGATCAGGTTTTGGTCGAGAACCTCAAACGCGAATTGCCGCCGGAGCGGTCATTCAAGGTGGCGATTGCCGGCAGCGGATTCGATGCCGGGATTCAAGCCGAGAGTTTTCACCCCGACTGCATCATTGTCGATTTTTCCATCGGTCGCACCGAGGCGTTGCAGATTTGTCAGAATCTGCGTCGCAACGGTGAGTTCACCGAGACCATTCTCATCGCCCTGCTGCCCGACGACGGCAACTCGATGAGTTTCGACCGGTCGACGATCAACGAAACGTTTAAGAAGCCGTTTGATGCGGCACTGCTGGCCGAGCGACTCCGCACCTTGATCGGGGCCAAGAAGGAACTCGTCTAGTACGAGAGTCCTTTTTCGCACCGAAGCGAGTCTCCCGACCACCGTGCCCGCCGATTGAGACAACCCGTCGTGGCAGACCCCCACGACGGGTAATTCTTTTCTTGCCCGCCGATTTCTCCGACGGGGTTCCTTCATTTGCCTGGCCAACAGGGCTCGCCAGACCGCAAGGGCTATCCGTCATCCACCCGTGCGGCGGGGGTGCCGGCCGATCGTTGCCCATTTCGCCGGCCCCTCTATCGACGCTCACCCCAAGTTCGGTAGAATTAGGCGTCTGATTGTGAGTGCAGGGGAAAGAGCGAATGGGAGAAATGGGCCGATTGAGCCACTTCGACGCCCAAGGCGCCAGTCGCATGGTCGACGTGGGCGAGAAGGATTGCACGGCGCGCGTGGCCCGGGCGAGTGGCCGCGTGCGAATGCGGGCCGAAACCCTCCAGCTTATTCGCGATCGCCGGTTGGCCAAGGGAGACGTCGTGGAAGTTGCCCGGCTGGCCGGTATCATGGCGGCCAAACGAACGGCCGACTTGATCCCCTTGTGCCACCCGTTGCCGATCGACGCCGTTTCGCTGGCGCTGGATTTTCCCGATGCGACCTGCGTCGCCATCGAGGCGGAGGTACGGGTGAGGGGGCGCACGGGAGTCGAGATGGAGGCATTGGTTGCGGTCAGCGTGGCCGCGCTGACGATCTATGATATGTGCAAGTCGGTCGATCGCCAGATGGTGGTGGAACGGGTTCGCCTGGAAGAGAAGGCCGGGGGCAAGAGCGGGCACTTCCTTCGCGACGATCCCGCGTCATCACCCGCGCCCTGATGCTTAGTGACAACGAGGACGAATACGATGAGTCAAGCGATCAGGCACGGAGCGTCGGCCCAAGGGCAACTGCAGTCGATCTACGCACCGGTCCGCGCCTCGCTCGATCAAGTCGAAGAGATTCTCCGCGACGAGCTGTCCAGCGATGATCCGTTTGTGGATCGGTTGGCGAAGCACGGATTCCGAATCGGGGGCAAGCGGCTTCGGCCCGCGCTGGTGCTGCTCTCGGCCCAAGCCGGCGGTACGCTTCGGCAGGAGCATTTGGTGCTGGCAGCCGTGATGGAGTTGATCCATACGGCCACCCTGATCCACGACGACGTGCTCGACGAGGCGACGCTTCGTCGCCACGAGCAGACGGTCAACGCCCGGTGGGACAACGAAGCCAGTGTCCTGTTGGGTGATTTCCTCTTTGCTCACGCCATGCAGATGGCCAGTGCGCTGGACGACACGTTCGTCTGCCGGGCGGTGAGCAAGGCGACGAAGGTGATGTGCGACGGCGAGTTGCGGCAAGTCGCCAATCGGGGGAATTACGATCTTTCCGAAGAGCATTACCTGGGGATCATCGACGGGAAGACGGCCGCGTTGTGTGCCTGCTGTTGCCAGATCGGCGCCTACTACGCCGGCGCCTCGGAGGAGATTCACCAGCGATTCTATCGCTACGGCCGTCAGTTGGGGGTGGCTTTCCAGGTGGCCGACGACCTGCTCGACGTGATCGGCGACGAGGCGACGGCGGGAAAGTCGTTGGGGACCGACCTGATCAAGCAGAAACTCACCCTGCCGATGATCCGGCTGCTGGGACAACTCTCCGAGTCGCAGCGGGAGGAGGTGCAATCGGCCCTTTCGAGCTCGGGAAACCATCATCGCCAGGTGCTACGGCCTTGGCTGGATCGTTCCGACGCCGTGGCCTATTCGCGAGACAAGGCCCATCATTTTGCCCAAAGGGCCAACGCCGAATTGGCCTCGTTACCCGACTCACCGGCCAGGAAATCGCTGGGGTGGCTGACTGAATTCGTCGTCTCCCGGAAGCTGTAGTCCGCTCGGCCGATCGGGCTCCGGGGGGGTCGCCAACATGGGCTTGAGTTCGTTAACGAAGTCCTGGACGTCCTTGAACTGTCGGTAGACGCTCGCGAACCGAACGTAGGCCACCTCGTCGAGATCGCGCAGGTGGCGCATCGCCAATTCGCCCAGATAGTGGCTATCCACTTCCGTATCGAAGGTGGTTTCCACGTCGTTTTCCACGCCCGAGATCACGGCCTCGATTTGGGTGTCGCCGACGGGTCGCTTCCAGCACGCCTTTTCCAGCCCCAGCTTGAACTTCTGCCGGTCGAAGGGCTCTCGCGTACCGTCTTTCTTGACGACCTTGATGGGCGCGTCGATTCGCTCGTAGGTCGTGTAACGCCGCTGGCAACTGTCGCACTGGCGCCGGCGGCGAACGGCGAATCCGTCCGCGGCGGCGCGGGTGTCGATTACCCGGTCGTTGTCATCGCGGCAGAAGGGACATTTCATGATCCCACGGGCGAACGCACGGAGAGCGGCGGACCGTTACTCCGGGTTCCCTTTCTTGTCCGGCGTCGAGAGACTCCAATCGCGGCGCTGCCGCGAGCTGGGTATGTTCATCGCCTTGCGGTACTTGGTCACGGTGCGGCGGGCCACCTTAACCCCGTGTTTGGCCAGTTCGGCAACCAACTGATCGTCGCTGAAGGGATGCTGTTTGTCTTCGCCGTCGACGATCTCCTGGAGCTTCAGCCGTACGGCGTCCCATGCAACCTCCGCTCCGTCGGCGCCGACCGTGCCGCCGCAGAAAAACCGTTTCAGCGGGAAAATACCCCGCGGCGTCTGGATCCACTTGTCGTCCACCGCCCGGCTGACGGTGGTCACGTGGACTCCGACCTGATCGGCGATCTGCTGCATTTTCAGCGGTTCGATGGCATCCGGGCCCTTGTCGAGAAACTCGGTCTGGTAATCGACGATTGCCTGGGCGACGCGCGTCAACGTGTTGCGCCGCTGCTGGATCGATTCGATCAACCACTGTGCCGAGTTGATCTTATCGCGAATAAACTGCTTGGTTTCGTCGTTCGCCTTTCCCGCCGACAGCAGCTTGCGGTAGTAGGGGCTGATGAACAATTCCGGGGTCCGGCCGTCTTCCAGGCGCACTTCGTACTTCCCCTCTTCAGAGCGTTCGACGAAGACGTCGGGAATCACCGGCGGCACGAACGACTCGCTGAAATCCCCACCGGGATTCAGGTTCAGCTTGCCCAACTCCTGCATCGCCGTCTGGATCATCTCGATCGAGTATCCCGTCCGCTTGGCGACGATCGGCAGGCGGTTGTGGGTGAGGTCGTCGAAATGGGAAGTAATCAGCGTGTGCAAGATCTCGTAAAACGGGTTGCCGGGGGTCAATTGCAGCAAGAGACACTCGCGATAATCGCGCGCCGCCACGCCGGGGGGATCCAGCCGCTGGACCAGGGCGAGCGCCTCGCGGGCGGTTGCCAGTTGGTGCGGCTCGGCGTCCGGCCCCAGCAGTTCTTCCAGACTGCCCTGGAAATATCCGGCAGGGTTGAGGTTGTAGACGATGCGCTCGGCCATTGCCCGAAGCGAAGCGTCGAGGTCGAACCATCCCAACTGGTCGTGCAGGTAGTCTTGCAGAGTCTGCGGCCGCGCGGCCATGTTGGCCATGGCGTCGAGTTTGTGTTGCCCCGCTTCGTCGATCCGGCTGCGCGATGGACGGCTTCGCTCCTCGAAGTGGTCGGGCCACTCCTCGTCCATCTTCATCAATCGTTCGAAATCGTCTTCGTTGTCGTTGGTCTCGTCGATGACCAACTCCTTTTCCTCCTCGCTCCGTTCGTCGGGCGATTTTTCCTCGACCGGCTCGCTGGGAAGATCGGGGTCCTCCTCCTGCATCTCCAGGATCGGATTCTCTTCCATCTCCTGGTCGATCCGCTCCTGCAACGCCATGATCGGTAATTGCAGAATCTCCATCGACTGGATCATCTGCGGAGCCAGGACTTGCTTCTGAACTTGCTGAAGGTGTTGTCCGAACGATAACCGCATGATTGGCCGACGTTGGGTTGGAACTTAGTTTGAAGAAGAAACCGCTCTACTAAAACTCCTGGCGCCCGTTGAGCGCTTCGGAAAGGATCTCCTTGTTAGCAAATTCTAGCACACTGCCGGTAGTGATTCCGCGAGCCAGTCGGGTGATTCGGACGGGAAACTCGGCCAACAGGTTGGAAATGTACAACGCCGTGCCGTCCCCCTCTGTTGTCGGGTTGGTCGCCATAATCACTTCCTCGACTTCTCCACTTCCGACACGGTCGACCAGCGCGCTGATCGTCAATTGGTCGGCTCCGATGCCATCCAGCGGCGCGATTCTTCCCAGGAGGACGTGGTATCTACCTCGATAAAGTCCCGTCTGCTCCAGAGCGATCAGATCTCGCGGCTGTTCGACAATGCACACCTGACGGTCGTTGCGGCGAGCATCGCGACAGATCGTACATTGCTCTTGCTCCGCCAGGTTGTAGCAAACGCTGCAATATCGGACGTTCAACTTCACGTCGCGAATCGCCTCGGCCAACGCCAGTGCCTCGGCCTGGGGAATCCGCAACAGGTGATAGGCCAGGCGCTCCGCCGACTTCTTACCGATGCCAGGAAGTTTCGTGAATTGGTCGATCAATCTGCCAACAGATTCCGTCAACTCCGCCACGGCACTCGGGTCTCCCTCGGGACGCAAAGGTCCAATGTTTTATCTCCAATGACCAATCGCTAATCGCTATCCTCGTCCGTCTTCCCGGTGATCTTATTCATCGCTTCCTGCAATCCGGGGACGTCCAGACCGCCGGTGGCCGATTGCAGTGCCTCGGCGTGCAGGGATTTGGCTTTGGACAGGGCCTGATTCACCGCCGCGGTGAGCAGATCCTCCAGCATTTCGCGATCGCCGCCGGAGAAGAAATCCGGGTCGATGCGGCAGGCCAGCACCTCCTGCAATCCGTTGACCTCGACCTCCACCATGCCACCGCCGGCGGTGGCAGAGGTCCGCTTGGTTTTCAGTTCCTCGCCGATCTGCTCCATGCGGCCGCCCATCTCCCGGGCTTGCTTGATGATCGAGGCGAAATTGGAAAGTCCTTTGAACACGGTTCTTTCGACCCTTCTTTGAACAGTTCTCGACCTACTTGTGGGTTGGCGGATCAACGCGCGTCGGGTGTGCCTGAAACAGTTCCGCCGCCCGGCGGACCATCGGGTGTTGGCCGGCCTGACGCACGCGCTGTTGAGGCGATAGCGATTTTTCGGGTTCGGTCTGAGTCTCAACTCCCTGGGATGCATCCGACGAAATGAATGCCACCTGCACGGGCTTGCCGGTCAGTTGGGCCAGGACCTTTTCGAATCTGGCCGTGTGCTCCGGCTTCTCGCAGAGTGATTTCTGGAAAGTATACGTCCCACGGAAGGAGACGACCAGACGATTTGGCGCGGAAATTGCTATATGCTCGAATTCCCCACCCGCTTCGGCTACCATCGCCGGCATCTTCGCCAGGGCCGCCGCCCATACGGCCGCGGCCGTTTCGGTGGTCAAGGGCATCTTGGCCGCGGCGGGAGATCCCTCCCCCGGGGTCGCGGATGGAGCTATCGGTGTGGCTCCCGGATCGCGGGGATTTCCACCCCGCCCCGTCGCGGGTGAGCCCGGTGATCGAGAGCCGGCTCGCGCTGCCACTGGGCCGCTCCGGGGTGGGCTGCTCCGCGATTGAGCGGGCGCGCCGCTACGAAGTCGGGCAATCAGGGTGGGCAACTCGTCGAGGTTTTGCAGATGGCAAATCCGCACCAAGGCCAACTCGGCCAGAATCCGCGCTTGCGTGCTGTAACGCATGCGAGCCAACGTGTGATCGAGAATCTGCATGGCCGCCAGCAGCGTTTCCAACCCCAATCGGCCCGCCGCCTCGCCCAACGGCTTGTGCGCATCCGGGCCGGTATGGAGCAGTTCGTCGGGTGAGCATCCGACGCCCACCGCCATGGCATCGCGCAAATATCCGAACAACTGCTCGACAACTAATCCGACGTCGACTCCCTTGCCGATCGCTTCGTCGAGCATCCGCAATGCGGCCGCGGCGTCGCGGTCGACCAGATGGGCCACGAGTTGGGTCAATCGCTCGTCGCCCGCGGTCCCCAACATGCCGTGGACATCGTCGATGGTGATTCGTCCCGGCGCGAAGGCCAGCAATTGTTCGAGCAGCGATTGGCCGTCGCGCATCGAACCGGCCGCGCGGCGGGCCAGCAACCGCAGGGCTTCCTCGTCGGCTTCGACCCCTTCGGCATCGACGATCTTCCGCAGGCATTCGGTGATCGACTCAAGCTGAATCCCGGCGAAATCGAATCGCTGGCAACGGGAGAGAATGGTCACCGGCAGCTTGGTCGGCTCGGTGGTGCAGAAGATGAACTTGACGTGTTCGGGTGGTTCCTCCAGGGTCTTCAGCAAGGCGTTGAAGGCCTCGCGGGTGAGCATGTGGACTTCGTCG
Source organism: uncultured Planctomycetaceae bacterium (assembly GCA_964444795.1). Taxonomy (GTDB): domain Bacteria; phylum Planctomycetota; class Planctomycetia; order Pirellulales; family Thermoguttaceae; genus JABMRP01. The sequence continues at coordinate 4,170 of CAYUIQ010000065.1, read as the reverse complement.
ATGATGTAGATCTTGAAACGGGCCCGGCTGGGTCGCACGGCAGCGTTTTGACGCAGGAGCCGGATTTCGTCGATCCCCCGGTTGCTGGCACCGTCGATTTCCAGCACGTCGACGTCTTCGCCCGTGCTGACGCTTTGACAAATGTCGCACTCGTTGCAGGGCGTGGGGCTGAGTCCCCGGTCGCAGTCCAGAGCTTTGGCGAGAATCCGGGCCGCGGAGGTTTTGCCCACGCCCCGGGCGCCGGTGAAGAGATAGGCGTGTCCCACTCGGCCGGTCGTGATGGCGTTGGCCAACGCTTGGGTGACGTGTTGCTGGCCAACCAGATCGCTGAAGACTTGCGGCCGAAAACGCCGGGCGATGACCTGATATTCGGCCGAATCGGTAGAGGGTGTGTGCGGCGAGTTGGGTGTTGGTTCAGACATCCGCCGCGCCCTCCGATGGGGCGTTGGCATGTGCGAAGGGCGATCATCGGCAAAAGCCGGCCCGAGGAGGCGGCTCCCGATGAGGGACCCACCACACATGGGGGGGACTGCTTATGGCTGCTGACTTTCGTCCCTGACCAGGTTCACAGGTCCCCATTGCGGGGGCCCCTCATCGGAAGCCGACTCGGGCCGACACTGACTGGTTCCCCCGTTTTACGGTTTTTCGCTGTTGCCGTCAAAGGGGGCCGACGTGGCGAAAGGGGCCGGGGTGTCGAAGGGGGCCGGGGCAACGCCTTCCAAGGGACGTGGCGGCGGGGACGGTGGCGTGGCGGGTGGAATCGGGTCGCCGTGAGGATCGGCCTCCGGGTGCCCCAGAAATGCGTCGATGCGGTCCATCAGCCGATCACTGGCCACATGCTCCAAGTCCTCGGCTTCCCGCCGGGCGTCCTCCGGGCTCATCTGAAGCGTTTGGCCGAGAAACGTGACCAGCAGCTTGTGGCGACGGAGGATTTGCAGGGCCAGCAAGTTGCCCAACGCGGTCAGCCGGACACCTTCGTAGGGCGTGTATTCGGCCAATCCCGCCTCGCTCAGTGTTTTGAGCATACTGGTCACCGTGCCCGGCGTAACGTGGGCGGCCGCGGCGATCTGTCCCGTTGAGGCCGGTCGAGTGGGCGCGGCCGTACACAGCTTGAATATCGTTTTTACGTAGTTCTCGACAGTCAGACTAGCCAAGGTTCGCCGATCCTCGTCTCCAGCACAAGAATACCCGTATCGCCACCAGGCGGGACAAAGGACTCCTGTTGGGCTACCGAATTCTAGGAACACCGTTTGTCGCGGGCAAAGGCAACTCCACGGGCCGGCGGGTCGGGGCGTGCCCTGACGAGAGCCCCCAAAACGTCAAAGCGGGACTTGAATGACTCAATCGAGGTGGTACTTACACCTCTTTGGCGTTACATGCCTTGCATTGTCACCGGCGGTGAAACATCATGGAATGGCGAGGAGCCGATGGTCGGCTCAAATCGCCTCTCTCACCCCCAGCAATTACGGCGACTTGTGAATCTGAACTACTATGCCGGTGCTTTCTGTCGTCATCTGATCGATCGAGCTGCGTACTACCGTATTGCCGTCCATCGCCGCGATGGCGAGGTATGCGTTCTGGATTGCGGCGTGGAGGCTGCCGGGGGGCTGGAAGCGGGACGTGTCGTGGCCAACGTTGCCATGGCTGGTCTTGGCCGTGCCGAATACGTTGCCAATGCCAGCGAACTCTGGCTCATGCCGGGAGTGGCGGTGCGGACCGACCACCCGGTGGCCGCGTGCCTGGCCTCTCAGCATCCGGGCTGGCGGATCGACCAGGACGGGTTTACGGCCACGGCCAGCGGTCCGATGCGCGCCGCGGCCGGCACCGAACCCATCTTTCAGCAGATCGACAATTGCCAGACCGCCGAGGGTGATGTGGTGGGGGTTCTCGAGGCCGAGCAACTGCCGCCGCCGCCGATCTGCCGCGATCTGGCGGCCCGTTGCGGGGTCGAGCCGGCGAGGCTGACGCTTCTGGTCGCTCCGCCGGCCAGCGCTGCCGGCACGGTGTTGCTGGTCGCCCGATCGGTCGCCGCGGCCATGCACAAGCTGGCCACCTTGGACTTCGACCTGGGGTGTGTCGAATCGGCGTTCGGCGTGGCTCCGATGCCGCCGGTCGCCACAAGCAACGGCCGGGCTATCCGGCGGACCGGCGATGCGATACGCTATGGGAGCCAGGTCACATTGTGGGTTCGTGGGGAGGAATCGATGTTGGGACGGATCGGTCACCATGTACCCGCCGGCGACACGTCTACCCGGAACCGCCCGTTCGGTGCAGCGCTGCGTCGCCTCAATCACGGGGGCCAAACGGCCGACTCCCTTCCGAGCGGCCCGGCGGTGGTCACTTTCTTCCATCTCGACAGCGGCCGGTCCTTTCGATTCGGTCGCGTCGACGCCCACTTGCTTCAGGAATCGTTCACACTATAGCGGCGTGCGTTCGGGCCAAATCGCTAATCGCTAATCGCTAATCGCCATCATGCAAATCGTCAACGTTGCCGCGCGGCTGACGCAAATGGCCCAAGACCGGCCTGACGCGCTGGCCATTATCGAGCCGGCCGGCTGTGATGACCAGGGCAAGCGGCAATACCGGCGGATCACCTTCGCCCAGCTCGATCGCCGCAGCGATCGGGTGGCGGCCGGGTTGACGAAAATGGGTGTTACGCCCGGCACCCGGCTGGCGCTGTTGGTACCCCAGGGAATCGACATGATTCTCCTGGTGTTCGGCCTGATGAAAGCCGGGGCGGTGGTCATCCTGATCGACCCGGGCATGGGCCGAAAGAACCTGGTTCAGTGCCTTTCCGATGCCCAGCCCGACGGGTTTGTGGCCATCTCGATGGCCCAGGCGATTCGCTCGGTCTTGCGGCGTCGATTTCCCCGGGCCAAGTTCAACGTGACCGTCGGACGGCGCTGGTTCTGGCGAGGCACGACGCTGCGCAAGCTGCTCAAGAAACCCTGGCCGGGCAGCCAAATGGCGGCGACCGCCGCGGACGACCCGGCGGCGATTATCTTCACCACCGGCAGCACGGGGCCGCCCAAGGGCGTGTTATACCGGCACGGCAACTTCACCGGTCAGGTCGATCAAATTCAAGAGCGGTTCGGCATCGAGCCGGGTGAGATCGATCTGCCCTGCTTTCCCATGTTCGGGTTGTTCAACTGTGCGATGGGCGTGACGGCGGTGATTCCCGACATGGACCCGACTCGGCCGGCGGAGGTCGATCCGGTCAAGATCATCGAGGCGGTCGACGACTGGCAGGTCACGCAAACGTTCGGCTCGCCCGCCGTCTGGAACCGCGTCAGCCAGTATTGCCGGGAGAAAGGACTTCGCTTGGAGACGGTCCGCCGCGTGCTCTCGGCCGGGGCGCCCGTACCGGCCGACGTGGTCGGGCGAGTCAAAGCGTGTATCCATCCCGACGGCGAGATCTTCACGCCCTACGGGGCGACCGAGGCGCTGCCCGTGGCCGAGATTTCTGGTGGCGAGGTGCTTGAGGACACGGCCGAGTGGACCCGTCAGGGGGCCGGCGTTTGCGTGGGCCGTAAGTTTCCGGGCATCGAGTGGAAAGTCGTGCGGATCGTCGACGGTCCGATGGCCACGATCGACGAGGCCGAGGAACTGCCGCAAGGCCGCATCGGCGAGTTGATCGTACGCGGCGCGGTGGTCACTCGGGAATATATCACGCGGACCGAGTGGAATGCATTGGCGAAGATTGCCGACGGCGACGACGTCTGGCATCGGATGGGCGATACGGGCTATCTCGACCCGCAGGGCCGGTTTTGGTTTTGCGGCCGCGTGGCCCATCGGGTGCTAACGGCTCGGGGGCCAATGTATGCAGTCCCCTGCGAGGCGATTTTCAACCAACACGCCGACGTGTATCGTAGTGCGCTGGTCGGCGTCGGACCGGCCGGCGAGCAGCGGCCGGTGATCGTTTTGGAGCCGATGCCGGGCCGGATGCCTCGCACGGCGGCGGAGAAAGAGAAGGTCACCGCCGAGATTCGCCAGTTGGGACAGGACAACAAGCGGACGGCCCGAATCGATGACTTCCTGTTCCACCCGGCTTTTCCGGTCGATATTCGGCATAACTCGAAGATATTCCGGGAGAAGCTGGCCGTGTGGGCGGCGTCGCAGTTAGGTGGGAGGTGAATCGTGGTTAGCCCGGTCGCCTGTGTTTTGTTTAAC
>CAYUIQ010000064.1:0-37245 GCA_964444795.1 uncultured Planctomycetaceae bacterium | reverse complement strand
TTTACATCAAGTAGCGGCGCAGGGATTCGAACCCCGGACACGCGGATTATGATGCCGCATGCTCGTGACGTAAGTCCTTGTACTGTACAGACTTACACTATTCCGGTAAGCTACTTAATGACCTCAAATGTGCATCGATTTGCAGCGTAAGGAAAAAATGGAACTCTGAATAGGCGATTTTTCCCTTCTAACAGCGGGAAATAGGCGCCCATCCGGCGTTCTTGGAGTTCATGCTCCAGGCGCGCAGACTACGATGCTGCGTGCTTGGAATCGCGAACCGGCAACGGTCACGGAAGCGGCGGCTCACAACAAACGGCGTTGCCAAGACTAGCAAGTTCTGCATCCGGTTCGGGAGGCTGTCGGCGGTATCGGCTCACCGGCCTTCTTGGCAGTCTGGGGTCCAACCCGCGAGTCTACTCTGGGATCAAGAGCAGGGGACGGCTTTCGCCGCCCACGTTGAGGACGCCCGAGGCGGCGATGATCCCGTTGTCATCGATCGCCCTTCCCGCGTGGATGTTGATATAGCCGGAACCGACCGCGAACTTGTTCAGCGCAACTCGCTTGCCGTTGGCCTGCCACATCACACCGTACGCCCTAAACAGTCCTCCCGAGGGATTCCATTCGTACACGTGACCCACGACCTGCCGCTGGTCGTTGATGTCGTAGGCCGAAGACGTGGCCCGCCGGGGAACCGAGAGTTCCTCGAACGTCCCGTCGGCCAGGCAGCGGAACGTCACGTAGTTTCCTCCACACGCGTCGCCGGCGTTGTTGATGCCGTTAGCACTTCCGTACCATTCCGTGGTTTCCGGTACCAGGGGCAGGGGGCCTATGGATTCCATAGTCAGGCAATTCACCAGCCAGATGACGGGACCGACTTCCGTTCCCCCGACAACCTGCGCGGATCCGGCCTCATCGCACTGGTTGATATCATGGCCGACGGAATAGGTGCCCGGTGGGTCGCCCAGTACAAAGGGCACGAGGTCCCCATGGGTGTTTGCGATGTCGGTCCGCCAGGCAACCGCCGCGGTGGTCTCCTGATTCGTCGAGTAACCGACGATCACACCGGCGGCGTTGATCCCGACGGGCCATGATTTGTTATCGCCGGCCAAGGGAGCGAGCGTAACGGGAGCCGCATCGAATCTTGGCCAGTAGAGGCCCAATTCGAACTGGGTCGCCTCATCGGTGCCTACTCCCACAATTTCGCCGTTTGCGCTGATAGCGGTGGCGATTTCCCCGCCCGCCAGGTCGTGGCTGGTCACGTCAAAGCTCGACCCCACCGGCGTCACCTCCCACAGGACGGCTTTCATGCCGCCCGCCTCATCGAGAAATCCAACGCAGGTAATCGTGTCATGGATCTTCTTGACATCATTGGCATAGCCGCGGACATAGCCGGCCCGGTCATCGAGGGTCACCAGCGTGTACGAGGTCGTGTCGCCGCCCCCCCCAGGCGGCTTGTCGGGCTTCTTTGCACTGGCGACATGGAGGCAGAGCAAGCTCGCCGCCAGTACGGCCATCAATACTCCCGTTCTGTGCGTCCGGTGTGTCATCGTAAGATCCTCCCACTGAAGTGGCGGTCCGCGAGGGTATAGTGCATCGAAAGGCCGTCTGCCCGCGACGCGCGAACCGTGCGCCACGGGCTTCAGGCTCCCCGGGTAGGTGAACGGTGCTTGGTCGTGCCGGCTCACCGACCAGTTGTGTCAGGGTCGCCTGTGGCGAGTTGTCACTGCTTCACCCGGAATTCGGCAGTCACGATGAGGAACGCCCCTATCGTGCGTGCGTCCCAGTCTTCCTGTGTGACCCAATCCTGGCTGGTGAAGGTTTCATAGACCCAGCAAGACTGCACATCGGTGATCTTATCGAAGAGCAGCGGGTAGGGTGCGGGTGGTGCGGGAGAGCTTCTTGTGTAGATGTACGCGAGTTCGATCGGTCCACCTATCTTGATGATGTCCGCGTACGCGTGAAGCCGCCACCATGTGTCTGCTACCTCGACATCTCCACACGGGGGCGAAAAGGGGCTGAATCTCAGATAGTGTAGCCAATCCTCTAGAAACTCAAACAGGATCAAAACAGTGTCTTCGCCCACGAAATCGGAGAGTACGGGAGGGGGGATCATCCACTCGGGGCTGCACGGGAAATACATCGCAAACTCCATCGAAACCGTTTCCAGCTGCTCGGCCTGGGCGGGCCGCGGCGAGCCCGGAAGTGCCAGGGCCACGCAAACCGCCGCGGCGACCAACAGACTGAATCTCTTGCGGTACATGACGAATCTCCCTTGTTGACGGGGTGGTCCGCAGTACAATGAAAAGGCCGTCCGTCCGGGCGCGCGGACCGTGGGCCCGGGCTTCAGGCTCCCACCCGGTGAGTGGTGCTTGGTCGTGCTGCCTCACCGGGTGGCTTTTGTGTTAGTTGTCAGCTATCAGTTGTCAGTTTTTAGTTCGTTGTGTCGTCGGGCTTCTCGGGATCGGCCGTATCGCCCTCTGGCTCGGCCGGCTTGGGTTCCTTGACAGCCGGCTGGGGGGCTTCCTGGCCTGCCTGATCGATACCCAACAATTGGTCTGCTTCACGCTGCCGTACTTGCCCTTCGAGCCAGTCCTGAAACACCAGTTCGCATTCAGCGGAATTCGTCGTCATCCGATCCGCGGCCATATCGTACCATTGCCGGGCCTTGTCCGTTTCGCCCGACTCGTGGTAGACCATGGCTAGGCCAAGCCAGTTCAAGTGCGGATGCCAGTCCGGGGCCAACTTCAACGAGTCGTGAAAGTGCTCGGTTGCTTCCTCGTACTGGCCCATGCGCAAGTGAGCCATTCCCAAGACGTAGTGCGTCCACGGCCATTCGGGTCGCATCGCAACAGCCCGCTTGGCAAGTGCCAGCGGGACTGCCGGATCGCCCGCTCCGTTGGGGCTCAGGAGGCAAGCCCTCGCCGCCTCGAACACAGCGGCCGGATCCTCTGAGCGCCCGAACTGCTGCAGCATCGTCACACAGGCCTCCTGATATTCCTCCGTCCGATTGGCCAGCAAGAGCATCTGCGTATGAATCGATGACTCGACAGGAACATGCGGTGTCAGCTTGACGACTTGCTCGAAGTCTTCGATTGCCTTGTCCCACTGCTTCAGTTCAACGTAGGCCCTAGCGCGGCGGATGAGCAGATCGGCGTTGCCGGGGTTCAACTTGATGGCCTCGTCGACATTTGCCAGGGCGCAGCGCGACAGCTCGGCGGCCTCTTGATCACGGCCGGCGGCCTTCAACGCGTCAGCCAACTTGAACTGGATTTGGACCACCCTTTGCCCGTAGCTGGGCTCCTTGGGGAGGTCTTCGGCCAGCTTCTCATAGACGCCCTGCTCGTGCCGGTAGGCTTCTTCGGCCTTCTCGTGTTGGCCCGTTCGTTCCAGAAGACTGCCCAGATGGCTGTAACTGTCGCCCAGTCGCTGGCGGTGAAGCGGATCGTGTGGCGCAAGAGATGCGTTGTTTCTGTATGCCTCGACAACGTGTCGGAAGGCCTGGGCAGCTTCTTCAAGACGTTGCGTATTCTCGAGGATCCAAACCAGCCCTCGGTAGCTGAAGGTGAGCTCGCGGCGGGCCTCGCTGGACAAAGGACGTTCGCTCGCAAGCTCTTCGGCAATTGCTATCGCCTTACGATACGACTGTTCGGCCTCGTGCAACCTGCCTTGCTTGTTTCGAAGATTCCCGAGGGCGAGATGGACCAGCGATAGTCCGCGGCGAAAACTCCAATCCTTGGGAAATTCGCCTACCAGCGACTCTTGAATCTCCAAGGCTCGGCGGAACGCTTCCGAGGCCTCATCGAGGCGGTCTATCTCGGCTAACAACGCGCCCCGCTCGCGCCAAATGTAGGCGAGCGTATTTCGGTGCCCGGGCTGCTCAGGGAATTCAGTCACCAACTTCTGTGCTTCGGCGGCCAATTGACGACTGATCCTCTCCGCCTCCTGATACTCCCCCTTAGCCTTTAACACCCAGACGAGGCTATTGTACTGGTAGACCAACTGCATCCGATACAAGGCTAGATCAGACGGATTGTCAACAACATCGGGGGACTCGGCAATCAGCTTTTCGTACTGACCGATGGCGCGGCGTAGTGGTCGTTCGCCATCCTGTGGCCGCCCCGCTGGAAATACTAACATAGTACCCAGGTGTGCGTCGCTCATGGCCAGGATCTCCCGGTACTTCCGTTCCGAGGGGGACTCAGCCACGAGCCGCTCTGCCAGGCTGATGGCTCGCTCAGCAGTCCTTTCCGCCTGGTCGAACCGGCCCAGTTCTTTCTGGATGACAAAGATCCTCCAATAGGCGCGAGCCGTCTGATAGCGCACTACGGGGTCCGTGCCGTGTTGGTCGATAAACGCTTGGAAGAGTTCCAACGCTTCCTTGAGAACGGCCTGCCGGAGTTCTCGCATCTCCGGCGCGACAAAGAACCGGTCGTTTTCCAGACAGGTCACCAATTGATCCGCTGCATCCAGTGCCCTTCCCAGGTTGTCTCGCGCTCGCTCCAGGTTCTTTTGCGCCTGGCGCTGGAGTCTTTGGGCCTCCTTCGCTAGCTCACGCTCGTTCTCCTCCGCTTCAACGGCACGGCCAAGACGATCCGTGGCCAGTTCCTCCGCCGTGATTGCCCGATTGCGCTCTCTTGTTGCTCGGATCGCCTGCCAACTGGTGCCGACGATGCCCAGGATGAGTGCCGCGGCGACTACCGACGCAGTCCCAATCACCGCCTTGTTCCGTCGAGCAAACTTCCGCAACCGGTAGCCCGCCGATGGGGGACAAGCCAGCACGGCCTCATCGTCCAAATACCGCTGGATATCATTGGCAAATCCATTGGCCGTCTCGTAACGCCGCGTGCGGTCCTTCTCCAGGGCCTTCATCACGATCCAGTCCAACTCCCCGCGGACCAGCGCGCTGAGCTTTTTCGGTTCGGTCTTGCGATTGGCGGCGACCGACGGCAGCGCGTCGATGGTGCTCAGCCGCGTGCTGGGCTTGGGCGGCTCCTCCTCGCGGATGATCCGCATCATCTCCTCAAACGCGGCGGATCGGAGTCGCTCGCGATCGAACGGCGTCGCGCCGGTGAGCAGCTCGTACAAGAGCACGCCCATCGAATAGACGTCGCTGCGGGTGTCGATGTCCAACTGGTTCAGATTGGCCTGCTCGGGGCTCATGTACTCCAACGTGCCCACGATCTGGCCGAAGTGGGTGAACATAGTCTTCTCGGTCAGCCTCTGGCTGGTGGCTTTGGCCACGCCGAAGTCGATCACCTTGGGCACCGGACGGTCGTCGTACAGGGCGATCAGCACATTGCTGGGCTTGAGATCGCGGTGGATGATTCCCTTCTGATGGGCATGCTGCACGGCCTGACAAACGGGAATGAACAGCTCCAGGCGCTCTTTGGGCGTCAGGTGCTTCCGGTCACAATACTCCACGATGGAGATGCCCTTGACCAGTTCCATCACGAAGTAAGGCCGGCCACTTTCCGTCGCGCCCGCGTCCAAGACCTTGGCGATATTGGGATGGTCCATCATCGCCAGGGCCTGTTCTTCGGCCTCGAACCGGGCAATCACCTGCCGGGTGTCCATGCCCGGCTTGATGATCTTCAGAGCCACCCGCCGCTCGACCGGCTCAATCTGCTCGGCCATGTAGACCACGCCCATCCCCCCTTCGCCGATCTGCTCCAGCAACTTGTAGGGGCCGATCTGGGTGCCGGGCTTCTCGGTGATGGGTGGTTCGATGGGGGGAAGGGTTCCACCTCCTTGCGCGGGCGATTCGAGAAAGCTGCCAAGATCATCCTTCTCCTGCAAGAGTGCCTCAATCCTCTGCCGCATGTCTGCATCACCGGAACACGCCTCATCCAGGTAGGCAGAACGCTCTGTGTCTGTCTCCTTTTGCAGAGCGTTGGCAAAGATCTCTCGCTCGTTCATTGGTTCGACCTTATGGATTTGGGCATCATCGGCCGTCAATAACAATGCGTAATCTGACAGTGGAGACTGCAAGGAATTCTTGGGATAATCTCAATACGGCAAGCGGCTATCGTGGTCAATCAGTCGTCTCGTAACCGTCCATGCAACCACGACCGTGCGTAAGTCCAAGCGTAATAAGCGGATCGGGGCGACATTCCGAGGGCTTTCGCAGCTTGGTCTGTTGTCAGTCCTGCGAAGAACCGGAGTTTGACCAATTCGGCGGCGACGTCGTCCACCTTAGCCAATTGTGCCAACGCCTCATCCAAGGCTACCAACTCATCAGCATTGCCCGGGGCGGCGACCTTTGCCTCATCGAGAACGGTTCTTTCCAAGCCGCCACCGCGCTTGGAACTGGCCTTTCGGCGAGCTTCGTCCACCAAAATCCGCCTCATCGACTCGGCAGCAGCGGCGAAGAAGTGGCCCCGCGAATCCCAATGCTGAGCTTTGTCCACATCCACCAGCCGCATGTACGCCTCGTGAACGAGTGCCGTGGCCTGAAGCGTCTGGCCCGGCTTCTCTTGGGCCATTTTGGCCGCCGCCAGCTTCCGTAGTTCATCATAGATCAGCGGCAAAAGCTGCTTGGCGGCTGAGGGATCGCCTTCCTCAATGGCGGACAGAATTCGGGTGACATCGGCCATGGCATGTCCCTGCTTTTGAGGGGCGTGATGGAGCCATCATACACCCATGACCAGAGATTCACAATTCGCCCGGCGGTCGCAGAGGGATGTTGGTGTATGTTGAGCGATACCGCGCCCACCCCATTGACCACATTCCGCTTGTTGACCACCCAGATGACCTCAAACTCGCCGCGATCCGCATCGATCTGCCGCGAAAACCACGCCAACAGGTGGCCAATAGAAGACGCCGCAAGCCCCGAGTGGCTCGGAGCTTGCGGCGCTAAGTGATTGCACCACAGCAGTTTACATCAAGTAGCGGCGCAGGGATTCGAACCCCGGACACGCGGATTATGATGCTGCGCGTCCGAAATGGCTGGTTCACAGCCGTCTCGTGAATTGAAAGACCGCTGCATCGAAGTGTAAGGTAGCCGACCGCGATGCTCTACGAAGCAGCCTTGTGGATCAAGTTCGCTACGTGGCCTGACTCGGAAATTCGAGGTCGCTCGCGGTCGAAACACGTCGCTAAGGCCTCCAGTAGGGTCAAAAACCCGCACTTTCCGGGCATTCTCCCAAGACGCCCGGAGTCGTCCTCGGCCGGTCCCCGGCAACGCCCACCCCGCGGCAACGCTCGCCCGGCACCCACGGTATCGACCGGCAGCCCAACGGCCCGGCTACGGCAAGGCTCCAAGAAGGGCCCTCAGGCGCGCGCTAAGGCGCGTTTGGGGGTCGACTGGAATTCTGATACCCCCGGTCGCTGCAACGCAGCAGCGCGCGCTGGCGACGCTATTCGGCGATTAGCGATTTGGTAGGGCATTTCAATCCGCGGGGACGCTTTACGTCGGCGGTGGCCATGATGTCCATGGCTTGAATGAGCACGACGCCACGCCCGACTTTGATCACAGATCTCGAGTCACGCGTGACTCGAAATCCGCCGAACTTCACCGGCATCTGCCCGAAGTTCGCTTCTCCAGAACAATCTTCAAGAAACTCTAGCCCCAGCCGTCCGCCACATCGCGGTCGAACCGGGGCCCCTCTTCTTCGTAGCCTCGCTTTCGAGGCGGTTCACGTTTTCCAACGTGGCCGTCTCGGCTAGGGGCGGCCTTAGCCATCAGGAGGTCGCCATGATCGCTAGTCCGAAGAAACTCCGTCCCAAGCTCACCGCCGAGCACCAGCGGCGGTTTGTTACAGCGATGCTGCCCAAAGTTACCCGAGTGGCTCGGCAAACCTTCAGCGACCTCGACCGGGAGGCGAAGGAAGAGGCCGTCGCCGAGGTGATCGCCACGGCGTTTTGCATGTATGTCGGTCTGGTGGAGCGTGGAAAGGAAAGCTTAGCGTATCCTAGTGTGCTTGCCGCGTATAGCGTTCGACGCGTGCGGGTCGGGAGGAAGGCCGCGACGCCGCAAAATGTGAGAGACATATCGAGCCTGCACTGCCAACTCAGCAACGGCATCACGGTCGACCGCCTCGACAGGTACGATCGCGACGATGGTGCTTGGCGGGAAATTCTCGTTGAAGACAAGACCGCCGGCCCTGCTGACATCGCCGCCACGCGGATCGACTTTGTTGCTTGGCTCCGCACTTTGTCATGCCAGGGTAGACGCATCGCCGAAACGCTTGCCACGGGTGAATCGACCGGTGCCGTGGCTCGCAAGTTCCGGGTGTCGCCGAGTAGGATATCCCGCCTTCGACGTGAGTTGGAGGCGTCGTGGGAAGAGTTCGCGGGAGACGCGGCATGCGATGTCGCTGCTGTCGCGTGATGGCCCGAACCCCATCCCCGCCGCCGGAGCATACCCTCGCAGAACACGGCGTTCGAGTTCAGGCCCTGAAGCCCCGGTTTTTGTCATTGGCGGGTATCGGAGTCCCGGCTGACGGTCTGATACGGGGGTAGAATGACGCAGTTGCGACGGGTATGCGGCACCTCGGTTGATTGCGACTGGATTTGACATCGATGACAGCGGGCAGAGGAACAAGTAGCGTAGCAGCCGCGTGGCGTGTCGGCGAGGCGCTAACCCCCGCCGGATTAACATGCTCATTCGACGGGTTGCGCCGTGGTACGGCGGGCGTTCGGGCTACACCGCTGGCCGGGGCACCGTCAACCTTGTTGGGCATCATAGGGCCTGAAGTCGAGACTTGAGCAGCGGTTGAACCTGCGGTCCAAGTCGTGTCCTCAACACGATAGATGGCCGAGAAGCCGGGCCCACCCAGCCATTAACGGTGTGGCGTCGGCACTACGATGTGCCTACGTCAGGCGTTGCCCGCTCCCGGCTCCCCCCTCTACTGGGCGCACTATGTCGAACCGTGAACGGAGTCGTTTGTGCGCAGACGAGACGACAAAGGCGCGCAGCCGCGTGCCCCTATCGCTCGCGGGCCCGGCTGGAAGGGGAGGCTGACCGCGCGCCCCCGCGACTAGCTGGCTTGTCTCGGCGTAAAAAGTGCTAACCAACCGTAAATACTGACGTGGCAGCGAGTTGCGTTAGCACCTCGGCGACTGCCACGTAGTGCTAACCTCTATTTAGGCTGGCAGGTGGCACCAGTTAGCACATGCCGCAGTGCTAACGTAAGTGCCCACTAACACACGACTTAACGTTAGTTAGCACCTGAGCCGCCGGAGAGAGCATACCAGAGAGGGCGGGCTGCCATCGCCCGCAAGCCCGCCGTGGGGTTCAACTGATCGCGGTAAACCCCAAAAAAGGCAGGGCCCCGAGTCCAGCTCGAGGCCCTGCTGTCGCAGCGTGGCGACTCGTTGATGTCGCGCCGCGAGTTAGGTCGCTGCCTCCGCCGAGGAGGGTACGAGGTCCTGCGGGGCAGCCAACGGCGGCGGACTGTCGCACCCCGTGGGCAGACTTTCCGCGGCCTCAGCGGCTAACCGCGTTCGCAACTCGTCGGGAGTGATCAGGCCCTCGATACAAATCTGGTCCGGCGGAACATCGGCCGTCAGACGGTAGCGATACGGGACGCCGCGCTCGCCGGCGATAACCTGGACGAGCCCGGCTTCAACCAGCCCGTGCAGCCGGTTGCGGGCTTCGGTCAGACTGACACCCGACCAACGTTGGCAGTCCTTCCTCGCAAAAGTCTCCGCCCCACACGCACCACCCCCGAGCATTAGGTTCGGGCGGTTACGCTGTTGGGCGGCGCGCTCTCGAAGCCCGTCGCGAATGCGGTCGAAAAGATCCCGAGCACGAGAACTCAGCGGTGCAAACATACGCCGCAGCACGGGCAGCATCAGCCCGTAGGCGATCTCGTAATCAACAAGATCCGCATCAATGCATCCGTCGTGCTCCTCTTTTTGGTATTGGCGGAGCAACGCGACAGCCGCAATCACGCCTAGCAACTGCCCGAATGCACGCCGGGCCGAGACCTTCGTTGAGGGTATCGTCAGATGTTGCGCGTAGCCGATACGCACATCCAGTGTCCGCAGCAGCCGCTGGGCGGCTTGATGCTTCGCCCGTATCCGCTGACCTTCTTCAGCATCCTCCCCAGTGCCAGCAGCCCGGCGGGCGTGGTAGCGAAGAATTCGTTCGGTTTGCCGGGGCGACTCGTCGGTGACCAACGGCAACAGCCGCGTTTCGTCTTCCGCGAAGATCTGCTCCTGCGTAGTCGTTTGAACGAACGCGATCGGGCCCTGCTGCCGGATTTCGGCCGTTTGCATGCCGCCTTCCATTTTGACCGTCACGATCTTCACCAACTCGCCTTCCGACAACATTTCCCGGAGCGCGAGCGTAGCGTTGCCCGCTGATGCTTCATCACGCGAGTCGAAGTGCTGGCGCTCTGCCACAGCCACCAGTTTGTGCTCAAGCCGACCGGGCTCGAAATAGAACAAAGCCTGGGGGGTTAAATCGGTCGCTTTGATCACGTCCTCGGGCGGCGTCAGGCTCAAGACCGCGTTCATGACATACGATTTTCCGGAGCTGCTGGCGGCCTGTACGACCGCTCCCAATGGTTGGGCGAGTTTACGGCTCACCGCCACGCAGTACAATATGGCAACTAGGGGCCATTCGCCCACGACGCCCAGCCCCTGCGCGTCCCTTTCAAGTTCTTTCATGAGTCGCGGGTTCTGCAGATACCGCATTGCCGCTTCCTGTACCTCGGGCGGTGTGTCGTCCGCCGGATTCGGCGCAGTCTCGTCCGCAACGCATGCTGCCGCGTCACGGAGAGCCTGCGACTCGACTTCGTCGACGGTGTCCGCGCGCTGGACGATGGTATTATCGAGATGCGCGAGCGCGTCGGCACCCTCACCGATCTTCGCGGCGAGATCCCGCAAGAACTTACGGCGGGGATCCGCGCGATCTGTACAGAACCGGTCGCGGTGACGTTCTTCGCCCCCGACCATCGCTATCACAAGCCGGCAGTCCCGTTTATCCCGCGGGCCAACCTCTAACTCGATTTGGTTATCGTTGTTGCTGTTAACCGTACTCACGACCTCTTCCTCCCTCGCGCGGTCTTCCGCGCAATAACAGAACTAAACTCACGTTGAATTGCAGTAGATACCCCTCCCGGGATAGGCGGCGTTCGCGGGCGGCCGTTACGCCAGCCCGGCTCGTAAAGGTCGCGAAGCTCTTTCCAGCCCTTGCCTTGACACCCATCGTGATGGCAGCCGGCGCTGATGGCGCCAGTGGCGTGCTGAATGACAAACGCTGACCGGTTTGTGTGGACGGGGTTCCACGGACAGGGATTGATGACGAACAAGACCCCACCCTGCCAGGGCTTACGATCCACGACCGGCACGTTGTGTTCGGCCAACCACTGAGCGACATCCAACGCATCGACGCCATGATTGCCCGAACGACGAGCCACCCCAGGTGGCTGTGTGACCGCAGCCGGCGGCGCGAACCGGGCCAACTTCACGAGCAACTCGCGGCTGACGGGCACCACATGATCGGAGACCATATGTATGCGCGCCATGGTGTGCGGCCGCTGATCCGTCGCGTCGCCTTTGGCTGCCACCGTGCCGTAGACTTTCCAGATGCGGGCTGCGTTGCTCGTCGTGGTGTCGACCGTCACCACGTCGTTTGAGAACCGGTGGGCTACGGCGGCAATACAGCGCGCCACCAGTTGTTTTGCATCGTCATCGTTCGGTAAATCGATGCAGACAGGTAGGTGTGCGCCGTTTCCGGAATCAGCGACCACGATCGCATCGTCGGGGAAGCCCAACGACCGCAGCCATGCGTCAACTTCCAACGCGAGTGCGACGGCCGCTGCGTGCTCTGCGTCCGTAGCCGAGATCCCTGCAGGCCGCACCGGGTCGAAATCCAATGGTAACCAGCGGCGGCGTAGAATGTCCGCATCGGACGTAGTGTGCTTCGCCCACGGTCTAACGCGATTGGCCGCGCGGGCCAAGAGATCAGGGTGGACCGGGTTGATCGTCGCGTACACGCCCTCGGCCTGCCCGCTGTACTCGACGCACGCCGCGATGAACGCATCGGAATGTTCGCCATCGAAATAGCCCGAGACCGTCCCGCAACGCGGGGCCCCCAGGGCACGCATTTCGATGATGGCACCAGGTTGCGCGACCAAATGGCAGAAGGTGCGGATCTGACCGGTGTCGGCGTTGGGTAGATCGGATGTCCAAGCCATTATTGTCGTGCCTCCGTTGCTACGGTGCGGGCTGCGGCGGTCCCCGTATTACCCGCCCGGGCCCCGGGGCTAAAACAGGCACAAGGCATCATCTGGATCACCTTCTCATGCACCAAAGGTAGTAGTTCGTCGGGGGCGCCTTTGCAGGCCGACATCATCACGTCCTGGCAACCCAACTCGTCCAGCATCGAGCGTACACGCCGATAGATCTCTTCTTGACGCTCAAGCGGTGGCCTCGCCTTCTTATCCCCACGGGCAGCGCTCGCGATTTCCGATGCAGTGCGAGTGCCCGATGGATCGAGTTCGGTGGCAAGCATGGAGGCGGCCTTGGGATACCGCTTCGCGATCAACGACAGCGTAGTAGGTGTGAATCGCGGGATGTCCACGGTCAACTGCCAGCCGCCGGTTCCCAGCCGGTCGCGACAAGCTTCGAGCAAAGCCGGGTACAAGTTGCGATGCTCCCAAAGGACAAACGACCGAACGACCGGGTGCTGAGCTCCCGATTCAACGGCCCACGCCAGACTGTCGAGCAACGTATCGGTGGGTGAGCCGTACGGAGCAATCTCCGGGCGGATCTTCTCGGGCACAACCGAGACACCCACCTTGACGCTGCCGTGGAACCGCAAGTATCGGGGAAAGGCGATTTTCGAGAGGAAAAAGGGGATCACGTCGGCCTCGGCACAAGCGTCGATCACCGTCTGTACCAGCGATCCCTCGCCGTGCTCCTCCACGAAAAGTCGATCGAACTCAATCAAGCCGCCCGTTTCACCGAAGTTGATCGGGTACGGCCAACCCGGCCAGTCCCGCAGCAGCTCCGCCTGCAGGTCTTCGAGGTTCAGGGCAAGGTCCATGGAATCTTGTTGGTAGGCGTTCAGGTAGCACATGCGGCATTCCACGGGGCAGAAACCGAGGGCAACCGAGCCTTTTAGGAATCCTCGGGTGCAACTCCCGTCGCGTTTGCGATCAACGACACGAGTCCACGCGCCACACGTCGTACCGCCGCCTCCGGTGAATGCGTTGACGAAAGTCGGCTTACCTTTTCCACCACGTCGGGTCAGAAAAAGAATCTGCCGCTTGGCTTCAAATGCGTTGTCCCGTGGCGCGATTTCGTCGCGGAACAGGTCCAGGGCCTCTCCAATATCGCGGTGGCGATCGGCCTGGATGATCTTGAATGTGGCGTAAGTTTTCGCTGTACGCGTGAACTCTTCGGCGACGGCCGTTTCTCTGGTGTCGTGCGTCTCCAGCACCACCAACGGTGGATCGAGGTGCCAACGCTCATGGTTGCGCAGCAACCGCATCACACGTTCCTTCGGTTCGGGACGCCGCAACAGTGTGGCGTCCACAACGACCATGCGGATACGGCCCAGATTCTGCTGGGCGATGTGGTCGGTTCGATTGGGGTTATTCTTCGGCATAGATAGATATTCCAGGATCAGGTTTGGGTATACGGCACGGGTTATGGGCGCTACTTTTCGTCATCGCAAGGGTCTTTCGGGGCGAACAACTCGACCGGGTCGAGCCGTTGCCTGAGTCTTGAAGTCAAGACCATGGCCAGGAGCGTCTCGTCATCGCCCACGGTCTTGATCGCCTTGCTACACCGTTTCCGGCTTTGATCACGGATAACGCTGCGTACCTTCTCAACAAGAGCATCGATGGCTGCGTCTGCGGCGGCCTTAACCGGCTTATCTTTCGCCGTCAGAAGTCCACCTTCAGAAAAGTGCGGCAGGCGGCGGCAGTATGCTTCGTGGCGCTTTCGGGCAGCGTGGGCGGCCTCAGCGTCTTCCTCATCCGCATCCTCAGGGGCTTCGTTGGCAGTTGTGTCGTCGTCACCCCCACCTTGCTGGCCAGCTTCGACCTCTTCGCCATCATCGTCACCATCGAGGTCAGGGGAGGGCGCCACCACATCCGGTTCGCGGCACTTCAGGCAATCTCCGTCCTCATCTACCTCGTGGGCGCCACAGTTCCGACAAGTGGGCGTTTCAGCCGGGCTCGATGCCGCGTCTTTGCTGCTGCGCGAGCCGATGCCGGTGGTGTCGATCTCGCGCCCGTCACGGCCAACGCGCTGCGGTGACTGGTCAACTTGACCAGTCGACTCCAACTCGGCCCGATACTTGCCGACCGTGGCGTGGCTGGCGCCCACGTGCTCGGCGATCTGCCGGTCGGAGAGGTTCGCGCCCACAGGATGCCGCAAAGCCTTCTTGATAGCACGTGCCTTGTCCGCATTGGTCAGTTGAGCGCCGTGCCGCTTGTTTGCCTGAAGGGCGTACCACTCGGCATCCGCTTTCGTTCCTCGATGCACGAGGCAGACGATGGTGTCGTCCCCGCTCGCCTCCTCCGCACCGCACCGAAAGTAACCGTCAGCAAGCCATTTGTCGTTGCCATCATCGAAAACGTGGACCGGCGGAAACTTGTCGCCAGCCTGAAGCCGTTCGGCGTACTGCTTGACCACCGCCTTGTCGATTCCGACTCGCGGCTGCAGTTCTTCCGCACGCTGGATCTCGTCGATCCTCAACGTGATGGTCACCGGTTCGGTGTTGGTCTGTACCTCACCACCACGATCATCGCCGCAGCATGCACCCTCGGAGCCAGCAGGCCCGCTAGGCGCGTCGGCAGCATTGCCCGCTGGATCGCTGTTTTGGGTATCCTTCGCCATTTGTCAAACTCCTTGTTGTTGTCCAAGCGATTGTTGCCGTGCCTCCGTGGCCGCGGCGCGGTCCTCGTTGATTTGCTGTAGCTCGCTCGCAATGCGGGCGACGTCCTGCTCCGTGAAGATCCGCGCATTACCCGCCCAGGCCACAGGGCGCAGGCCGCGCGTGCGTACGACGTACGCGATACGGTGAACGGGCGTCCTGAGCCGGCGGGCGATTTCACCAACCGTGGACGCTGTTGAATAAGAGCGCATGGCTTTCTCCGCAGGGGGGGGGCCATTGTCTGATGTCCAATACATCAGATGCTGCAATGGGGCCCGACAAGAGAAGGCAGAAGTCACGGATTCTGCTAAGAATGCCGTTCCCCCCGAGAAACCGGGGTGTGAAGGTGGTCATGACCACTTCGGGGTGGTCATGACCTGGGGCGTTGCGGAGGCGTGGCGCCGAGGCTACTTCCCGTTCTCCCCGCTGCCGAATAGCGTGAGCATCTCTTCTACATCTTCCTCCGTCATGTCGCCCCGCCGGTATTTTTCAATTGTCGCCTCTGCTTCGTCAGCCCCCAGTGTGCTGCGGATGCGGTCGCACATCTCGTTGCGGATGGCCCGTATCACGACCTCGTCCTCCTGCGTGTCGGCCTGCCTCTCCAGCGCCATGTCGAGCCCCATCTTCACCTGCCGTGACGCCCCGTGCCCGCTGGTCACTTTGGACGGTAGCTGCAACTCTCTCGCGATTTCATGCCACACTGGCGATTTGGTCACCATTGCAGGTGCCCTTGCACCCAGTGCATTCGCGATGGCATTGCGTCCAAACATTTCTTGGGCTGCCTTCTTTGCGCCCTTGGCACCGGCTTCGACTCGCTTCACCAATTCGTCGTAGTTCGACGCTCTTCGCGCCTTGTACTCCCGGATGGCATTGTCCATTTGGCCTTGGGTATAGCTCCTCTTCTCGGCGGGCCGAGACGCACCACGCGTACTACCACCCGCCGGTGTGCGATCGGTCAACACACGTACAACACGTGTAAGCAATCCTCGCAGAAGTTCAAGCACGCGGCAGAGCGGCTCTTCTACAGCAGCGATGAGAGCCGATACTCTTTCCCGATCAGCGGTAACCTGCGCTTCGGCTTCCCTGCGCATAGCCCTTCGCTCAGCATCCGTCCCGAGAAAGATCGGTTTCCGTCCGACAGGCTCTGCGTCCCTGGCGGGTAGCGCCTTGACTGCCGCTTGCAAACTACTCAGACAATCCGAACACTCACGTGCATCAAGGTAGGTAAGGGCGGCCATCAAGCCGCTGCCGACCGGGAGACCTGTAGGCTGCTTGGTGACAGCGGGGGGGCGCGAACGCTCCCCCAGTTCTCCAATATACCGTTCCAAGAGATACGTCAGGATCTGCTCTACACGGGTGAATGTGTCCGGACGCCCAGCCCGGGCCGCAGCCAGTGCTTCATCGACTTCGACTTCGAAGGATGATAGAAACTCGCCCAGTTCGTCCCCCATACGCTGCAGCGTGCTGACGTCGCTCGGGAGCAGAGGGGACGTGTCCCCTCGCCCTCCCTGTTGGCTGCCATGGCTTTGCGACTTGGCAGATTTACCCATGGCCGGTGTCTCCGTTGGCTGCTTCAAGAAAGATCATGCCTGCGCCCGTCTTGTTGATGCTGGGGGGAGGCAAGATGCCTGCCCGGTGCTCCACGCCGCTGCCGAACGCCTATATTCGGACCAGTTTACCCTGCGCTTGCGAAGGCGCATACTAGCCGACCAAGCCGCTGCCGTGGCCAAGTCCGCGCGCCAACACACAGGACGCATTCAACCCGCAAGCCCCCACACGCATCTCTTGGCCTTGCCCGCGGGTGACGGTCAGAAGTTGGTGGTGCTCATGTATTGCGAACGTGACAGCGCGCGGCCCGTTGGGGCGGCAGACAGCATCTTCAATGAGCCGAAAGACTGCCTTATCGAACAGACGATGCGCAAAGCCCTGCTGGGCGCGCACATTCTCAGTGAGCGGGTGTGAGTCGACCTCGCCCCGGCGGCATCACTGTAACCACACCCCGAATTTGCGCCAACCGGCCGTAAGTCGTTTTTGGAGCAGGACTTTCGTCGGCACTTCTCGGATTGCTAACTGGTGCCAGGTGCCCGGGCGGCGACGGAGGTGGCACCACCTGGCAGTAGCGTGTGTGCCACTCTAAGTGGTTACAAGACAGAGGTTTACGCTGGGTTGGCACCTTTGGGCCGGAGTAAGCGATCAGTCGACGGGGGGACGCCGCCGTCCGCCCGCCTCTCGGTGAAATACCGATCGGGGCCGCAAATCGCGGCACAGCGGTTGCGGGGTAGTTGCTGTATCGTCGCGGGGCAATTGCTGTACCGGAGGCCGTTCCCTAGAATCGAGGCATTGACGTCAGGACCACCCAAACCACCGGCCACTTTTCGGATTTTCCAGGATGACAACATCGACCGATGACAGCAGCCCCGGGGGCAGGGAAAATCACCGTGGTGCAGTGCTCCGGCGTGGTGCTCTACCGCTTGCCCGGTTCGTTGCAGACCTTTACGACCAATTGAGGCGGAAGGCACCTACGCTGTTCGCGCGGTTGGAGGGTGATACGCGGCGAACCGGTGGTGACCTGGATGGCCTGATTGATGGTCTCCGTGTGACCCTCCAGGATCCAGACCGTGAACTCCGGGCAGCCGCCGCCGACACGCTCGGCTATTTCGGTGAAGCGGCAAAGACCTACACCGGAGACGTCGACACGGCCAGCGAAGTGGCTGTTGCGGCATTGGTCGAAGCATCGGCGGATGCGGACGCCGGCGTTCGGGAACAGGTGGTTCGGGGTCTGGCCAACTTCTCGGAGGCAGCATCACCTACGCTCGTTGATCGGGTCAGTCGCGCTACTGAAGATCCAGATCCTCGGGTACGTAGGGCCGGTATCGCGACGCTCTGCGCCTTCGGGCCAACGGCTCCTCTGCCGGTTGTCACGGCCCTCCTGCGGGTCGTCGTGGGGCCCGAATCAAAGGACGACAGCTTGATGCAGCTGGCGATCGAGGGATTGCAGGATTGTGGCCAGAATGCAGCCTCGGAGGCCGTTGACACGCTCGCGGCCATCGTCTGCGACGCCCGGCTCTCCGCCGGAGTCCGAGTCGCCGCCTGCTGGGTTCTTGGGTGGTTGGGACCCGAGGCCCGGCCGGCAGGCCCAGTCTTGGCTGACGTTCTGGCGGGAGCAGTCGGCCAATCACCCGATAAGGAGGTTCGTGTGGAAGCCGCCCGGGCGCTGATCGAATCGGCCGACCTTCCTGCTTTGGTAGCCCCGCGGGTCGATGGAGCCGACAAGCGTGGCGAGATTGTGGCCATACTCCGACGGGTTGGCCCAGCCGCCGCCCCTGCGCGTCAGACTCTGCAAACGATGTGGGAGGTGGGCCCGTCTACTGGCAGCCAGCTAGCGGCTCCACCAGCTTCCGATCAACCTGAGGGCGATACAGCGTCTCTTCCCCCTGATGCGCTCGCGACCTTGCAGTCAACTCTGGAGTCAGCTTTGCAGGCGGGCCTGGAGCGGATCGAACAGCGGGTGGCTGCAGGGCAAGCCTCCACGGCCGACAAGGAGTGGTATACGGTCAAGGAAGCCGCTACGAGATTGGGCAAGTCTGAGTGGACAATTCGGCAAGCGTGCAATCAAGGTCGAATCATATCGAAGAAGGACGCCAGCGACCACTGGCGGATTTCGCACGACGAACTTGTCAAAATCCAGAACCAAGGACTCCCGAAGTGATCTGTGATTGACTTGGCTTTTGCCGTAGCATCTCATGCGGTTTCCCCATTGAACAATGCCAAACGGGCGGCCTGCGTCTCCTCGGGGAACAGGTGGCGATACCGACGTCGCATTTCCTCCGTTTGGTGGCCAAGCCATGCGTCGATGATCGATGGATGGATGCCTTTCATCGCGCAAATCGACGCAAAGGAATGCCGAAACACGTGAAACCCCCGAATTTTTGACCACTTTGGGTGCCGCTTTTTCTTGGGCCTAGCCCGCCCGGACGATTCCCTATTTGGCGTGGCTTCCTTGGCCCTGTTCTTCGCGGACTCTTGCCACTTGAGCAGCGTCCCAAGAGTACGATGTAGATACCCTCTCGCGGAATCCGACGTCAGCGGCTCGTTGGGCTTCGCACAAATCGTGTACTTGCCACCCGGATGCTGGTCCAACCAGTCGCGCAGAATTTGGACAAACGGAGCCGGCGACACCGGCACGTCTACCCGCCTGAATGACATCGATGATGACTTGACTCTCTTCTTTTCTCGAACCAGGACCACGCCGCGGTCAAGGTCCAGATCAGCCACCTCGGACCGAAGTATCTCGCTCCTCCGCAGACCGACAGCGGCCAAGGCAAGCATCGGGGGAATGAACAGATGGGCGGCGTGACCTTGCGCGTACTTCAATACACCCAGCACCTCGGACTCTCGCAAGAACAACGCGTCCCACAGGCCCTCATCCGCTCCGTTCCTGATGGCACGCTTAATCTGATCGTACGTCTGGAAAGGCGGTTTTTCCGGTGACTTGGGGAACTTCAGATGTCTCTTGGGACACTCCCCCGTCACCAACCCGCGTGCCTTGGCGTGGCTCCATACCTGATGGTAGGTGCCGACTTCTTTCCGGATCGTGTATGGGGCAACCGACTTTGCCCGGCGGTTTACGTAGGACTGTAGCTGGTCCACGCCGATAGACTCTAGGGGCGCGCTGCGTCCCAGGATTTTCCGCAGATGCTTGGCGTGGATGCGTTCAGTGCACAGCGAGGATTCTTCCTTGGCACCGTCTGGCATATCGCGGAAATACCGGTCAATGGCATCTCCCAATGTGGACTCCAGGGGGACATCGAATTCCCCGACGATGCGGCCACCCGACATGATGAATAGCCATGTCTGTTCCGCGGTCACGCCTGGCGGCAGTGATACGTCCCCAGCTTTGAGTAGCTGCAGGGTGCGCTCGACGCGGGACTTGATTTGCTGGGCTTCCTGTTCGTCTTGCGTTTCCAGCGACCGATACCACTGCCGGCCCCCGAAGCGGAACCGCAAGCGGTATACCCCCGACGTGTGCCTGTCCAAACTCGCCATGATCGTATGTCCTTCCCTCTGTCTGATAGCGAACGGCCCAGCAACACTGAGCAACGCCGCAGCAACATATTGTGCTATTTCTGTGCTACCAGACAAGAGGGAACGATCGGCGCATAAGTAATGGCTTGCGTCGATTCGACGCAAGCCATTACAGCGTAACCGATTAAAAAAGTGGGCGATACTGGGCTCGAACCAGTGACCCCTAGCTTGTCGAGCTAGTGCTCTAACCAAACTGAGCTAATCGCCCGTGAAACCGGTCTGGCGGGGGGTGGGCAGTTCATTGCATTGCCCCGCTCCAAACGACGCTAGTCTAATCTGCCATGTAGGACGCTTCCGGTCAAGAGGGGCCGCTGGAGGTGGTCCCAGCAAACTCACCCCCCCGTAAGACGAGACAACTTGTATTGATTACGGCCGCCTTGACGGCCTATACTTGGATAGTCCCCGGTCCGACAGGGCCGCCAAGCGAAAAAGTGCCGCCCTACCGTTGGCATGGTTGGCGCTCTCGCTGGTCAGTGAACCTTGTCCAAGAGTCCACGGTCTTTGAGGTTAGCACCACGGACTGGCCCTACGGGGCAACCGCAGCGAGGAGAGACTCCGGCGGATGCAAGCTGTGCATTACACTCACATTGGGATACCATAACCCCTTGAAGGATTTTCAAAGCGTCCTCTGTATCGACGCTTGGCCGATCAGGGGAAATTCGTTCAACACACGCTGGAGACCATGCTCAAAGTAAAACTTCCCGACGGAACCATTCTGGAGTACTCGCGTCGCATTCGACCGATCGATATTGCCGCCGACATCGGACCCGGTTTGGCCAAAGCCACACTGGCTGCGGAAGTGGACGGCCAACTGGCAGGGGCCGATTCGTGGCTTCCGGAGGCGGGAGAAATCTCGCTCCGCCTTCTCACCCGCCGGGATCCCGAATCGCTGGACATCATGCGCCATTCGTGCGCGCATGTGATGGCTCGGGCGGTGATGCGGCTGTTCGAAGGGGTCCAGCTCGCCTTCGGTCCCACAGTCGACAACGGCTTCTACTACGATTTCGAGTTGGAGCATCCGATCTCGGAGGCCGACTTTCCGAAGATCGAGGCCGAGATGGCCAAGATCATCAAGGAGAACGAACCGTTCGAACAGATCGTCGAGCCGCGAGAGAAGGCCGTCGCGATGTGCCGCGATCTGGGGCAAACGCTTAAGGTCGAGCATATCGAAGAAGGTCTCGCAGAGGAGGCGACCGTTTCCTTCTACCGGCAGGGCGAATTCCTGGATCTCTGCCGCGGCCCACACGTTCCCGGCCCCAAGGCGATTGGCGCGGTCAGGCTTACTTCGGTCGCCGGCGCCTATTGGAAGGGCGACGCCTCGCGTCAACAACTCCAGCGACTTTACGGCACCGCCTGGTTCGACAAGAAAGCGTTGGCCGCCTATCTCAAGCAAATGGAGGAGGCCAAGCGGCGCGATCACCGCGTGTTGGGGCGCAAGCTGAAGCTCTTCGAGATCGACGAGCAGGTCGGACAAGGGCTCGTGCTTTGGAAGCCCCGGGGGGCCGTGGTTCGTAACGCGTTGCAACAGTTCATCGGCGAGCATCTTCGCCGCCAGGGCTATCAACAGGTGTTCACCCCGCACATCGGCAAGCTCGATCTCTTTCGTACATCAGGGCATTATCCCTATTACCGTGAGAGCCAGTATCCGCCGATGATTTCGGGTGAGCAGATGAAGCTCCTGGCCGACGAGGGCTGCTCGTGCGCGGATTTGGCCAACCGGCTGGAGAAAGGGGAGGTCGACGGCTACCTGATGAAGCCGATGAACTGCCCGTTTCACATCAAGATTTACCAATCGGAGCCGCGGAGCTACCGGGATCTGCCGATCCGCCTGGCGGAATTCGGTACCGTCTACCGCTGGGAGCAATCGGGAGAGCTGGGTGGAATGACCCGAGTGAGGGGTTTTACCCAAGACGACGCGCACCTCTTTGTGACCGAAGAGCAGTTGGACGCGGAAGTTGCCGGTTGCCTGGAACTGGTGAAGATCATCTTCGGCACCCTCGGCATGGCCGACTACCGAGTTCGCGTCGGACTGCGCGGCCCCGACGAGGGTAAATACGTGGGCAGCGCCGAGCAATGGCAACAGGCCGAGGCCGCGTGCCGCCGAGCCGCCGAACTCTTGGAGGTTCCCTTCTCGGCCGAGGTGGGGGAAGCGGCCTTCTACGGACCGAAGATCGACTTCGTTGTCAGAGACGTGATCGGGCGCGAGTGGCAACTGGGCACCGTTCAGGTCGACTACCAACTGCCCGAGCGATTCCAGTTGGAGTACATCGGCGCCGACAACCGGGCTCACCGGCCGGTGATGATCCATCGCGCGCCGTTCGGCTCGATGGAGCGGTTCGTCGGCGTGTTGATCGAGCATTTTGCCGGCGCGTTTCCACTTTGGCTGGCGCCGGAGCAAGTACGCGTGCTGGTGGTCAGTCAGAAATTCGAGGAGTACGGCCGGCAAGTGGAGCAGCGTTTCGCCGAGGCCGGACTGCGAGTCGCCGGCGACTACCGTTCGGAGAAAATCGGCGCCAAGATCCGCGACGCGCAACTGGAATTGATCCCCTACATGCTGATCATCGGCGGTCGGGAGATGGAGCAAGGGACGGTCGCCCTTCGCCAGCGGCGCCAGGGCGACCTTGGGACCATGGAGCTGGATGCGGCCGTTTTGAAACTTCGGGAGGAGTCGATCCGCAGAGATCCGCTCGCAGAGGGGGGCGCAAACCCGTAATGCGAGTGGCTACTCCGGCCGAGGTCTTCCCCCTTTTCCGGGGAAGCTCCGGTACGGAAATGTGAGGTTTTTCCCGCTCGGGGGCAAAAGAATAGTTGACGCCGGGCGGCAACTGGCCAATACTCATGGTCGCGCGGCAATTGTCCGGAAGCGGATCGCCGCAAGGAACCGCGTTGTGAAAGCGACCGAGCCATACGTCCACGACGGATGTTTTGCTACGATTCACCGGAATTCACGAGGACGGTATTCTTTCGTTCCAAGGTTTTGATGGGAGGATAATGAAGATCGAACGCACGCAGCAGAAGCAACGTATCAACGAGCAGATCCGCACGACGCCGCTTCGGGTCGTCGCATCCGACGGCGAGCAGTTGGGGATCTTGTCTGCCGACGAAGCCATGGCGGCCGCGAAAGCGGTGGGCCAGGATCTTGTGGAGGTGGCTCCGAACGAGACGCCGCCCGTTTGTCGAATCATGGATTTCGGCAAATACAAGTACCAGCAGAAAAAGCGGCAGAACAAGGGCCATTCGCATCATTTCAAAGTCAAGGAAATCCGGGTTCGGCCGAAAACGGGTGAGCACGATATCAACGTCAAGGTCAAACGCGCTCGCGATTTCCTCGGGCATCGAGACAAAGTGGTGATCTCGGTGATTTTTCGCGGTCGGGAGATGGCCCATATCGAGGAGGGCCAGCGAGTGATCCGGGGGGTGCTCGAACAACTCGAAGACATCGCCAAGATCGAGTCCGGCCCAAACCAGCAGGGACGGCGCATCGTCTGCATGCTCGCTCCCAAATAACCCCAACCCCCTCGGGCAGTCGGAGATTGGTTGGGTGGGGCGTGGAAAACGGGCGTCGCCGCGGGGGGGCCGGTGGTCCAGTGAGGCGATGACTCCCAACGACTTCGCCTCAGCCTCCACAATGGCAAGCCAACACCCCCCTCGAATTTCGTGGTGGACTGTGAGCCTGTCCTGCAAACCCCTCTTCAGCTAGTTGCATGGAGGGTCGGCTAAACACCAAGGGGAGCTGTTCTTCGTCACCTTGCGCCACTCTCGGAGTGTGCGGGAACGGGAAGAGCCGGTATTCGGGGTGGTCAACGCGGCCCTTTTTGGCCGATCCCCCTTTTCCAGGACGCCGTACGCTTTATAATGACGGGTCTGTCGTTTTTCGGCAGAGACGTCCTGTTTGTCTATCGTGGCGACTGCTCGCCACCCAAGCCAGCCAAAATGAAAGTCTGTCATGCCGAAACAGAAGACCCATAAGGGCACGAAGAAGCGGTTCCGAGTGTCGGCCAAGGGGAAAGTCCTTCACCGCCAAAGCGGTACGAGCCACTTGGCAGCCCGAATGAGCCACAAGCGCAAGCGTAACCTCCGTGGTACCAATGCGCTCTGCGAGGTTGAAGCGAAGCGAATTCGGGACGCCCTTTGCGGGAATAGTCACTGAGCGACGTTTATCGAGCGATGGTGCGGAATCGCGGACCGGGCACGCCAACGCTCCCGCCTGTGGGGGGGAGGGCCTTGAGTTCGCCGAGAAAGTGGAAAGACGGATATGAGAACGACCAAAGGTGCCGCCCGAAATCGGGCAAAGAAGCGACTCTACAAGAAGGCCAAGGGCTATCGGGGCGGACGCGGGAACCTCTTGCGGACGGTCAAGGAGACGGTGATCCGGGCCGAAGCTTTTGCGTATCGTGACCGGCGGGTGCGAAAGCGGGAGTTCCGGAAGCTGTGGATCATCCGCATCAACGCGGCGGTCCGCCAGCGGGGGCTCCGCTACAGCGAGTTCATCCACGGGCTGGGCAAGGCCAAGATCGAGTTGGACCGCAAGATGCTGGCCGACTTGGCCGTCCACGATCCCGAGACGTTCGATCAGATCGTTGAACAGGTCAAGCAGACGCTCGCTGCTGCCACCTGATCGGCCCGTCTCCGACGACCGAGTGCAATGGCTCCGACGATCGAGTGCATTGACTCCAACGATTGATTGCATTGGGCCCTTCCTGCCATGGCGATTGAAGAATTTCTCGCGGAACTCGACGAACTGCTGGCCGACGCCACCAGGAAGTTCGAGGCTGTGGCCGACAGCGACGCATTGGAAACGGCACGCGTTGAGTTCCTGGGTGCCAAGAGCGGCCGATTGCGCAGCGTGCAAAAGGGGCTGGGCAAAGTCGCCAAGGCCGATAAGCCGGTCGCCGGCAAGCGGTTCAACGAGACAAAAAAGGCGTTGGAGGCAGCGCTGGTCGGTGCGACCGAGGGGCTCAGCCAAGGCTCCAAGCGTTCGCAATCCGGCCCGCAATTCGACCCCACGCTCCCCGGCGTTCGCCCCAGCCTGGGGCATCTTCACCCGATCACACAAACGATCGAGGAACTCAAGGACATCATGGCCCGTCTCGGGTTCACGGTGGCCGACGGTCCCGAGGTGGAAGATCTTTGGCACAATTTCGAGGCCCTGAACATTGCTCCGGCCCATCCGGCTCGCGACCCGCTGGACAACTTCTACCTGGCCACGGCCAAAGCGGCGGCCGGAAAATCGCCCGAGAGCAAGTGGCTCCTGCGCAGCCAAACCAGCACGGTCCAGATCCGGGTGATGGAGAAGTCCGAGCCGCCGGTGCGGATTATCTCGCTGGGGCGCGTCTACCGGCCCGACACGCCCGACGATACGCATTTCCCCATGTTCCACCAAATCGAGGGCCTGCTGATCGACCGCCAGGTAACGATGGCCGATCTGAAGAGCATGTTGCGGCTGTTTGCCAGCACCTACTTTCAGGACGACGTGCATATCCGCTTCCGCCCCTCCTTCTTCCCGTTCACCGAGCCGAGTGTCGAGGTCGACATGAGTTGGGGTGACCATTGGATCGAGATGGGCGGGGCCGGCATGGTCGACCCGCATGTGCTGCGTTCGGTCGGCTACGATCCGGACGAAGTGACCGGTTTTGCTTTCGGCCTGGGGATCGAACGCGTCTGCATGCGCCGCCACCACATCACCGACATCCGCTGGCTCTATGAAAACGACGTCCGCTTCCTGCAACAGTATTGAGTAGGGACTGGGAAGTAGGGACTGGGGACTAGAGTGTAGGGACTAGATCGACATGATCGTTTCTTGGAATTGGCTGAAGCAATACGTCCTTCTCGACATGCCCATCGAGGAGCTGGAACGGCGTCTGATGATGTCGGGATTGAACCACGAGGGGACGGAGGAGATCGGCGGCGATCTGGCTATCGATCTTGAGGTGACCAGCAACCGGCCCGACTGCCTGGGGCACATCGGCGTGGCCCGTGAGGCGGCCGTGCTCTGGGATTACCCGCTGAAAATCCCCGCCGCCGCACCCACCGAGGGAAAAACACCGGTCGACAAGTTGGTCGGCGTACAGATCGACTGCGAGGATCTTTGCCCGCGGTACACGGCTCGGGTCGTGCGCGGCGTGAAGATCGGTCCCAGCCCGGCGTGGTTGGCCCGGCGGCTCGAAACGCTCGGCCTGGCGGCGGTCAACAACGTGGTCGACATCAGCAACTACGTGCTCATGGAGTGCGGGCAGCCGCTGCACACGTTCGATTTCGCCAGGCTCAAGGGCGGGCGGATCGTCGTCCGCCGGCCGCGCGGCGGCGAGACGATTGAAGCCATCGACCACAAGACCTACGAACTAACGCCGGAAATGTGCGTCATCGCCGACGCCGAAGACGCGGTGGCCATCGGCGGCGTGATGGGCGGAGCGCAGACGGAAATCTCCACGGCGACGACCGACATCCTCATCGAAGCGGCCGAGTTCGATCCGCTTTCGATCCGCCGCACGTCACGGCATTTGAACCTGCATAGCGATTCTTCTTACCGGTTCGAGCGACGCGTCGACCCCGAGGGTGTCGATTGGGCCAGTCGCCGATGTGCCGAGTTGATCCTCGATCTATGCGGCGGTGAACTGGCCGCCGGCGTGATCGACGTCGGGCGGCAGCCGGCGCGGCACGAGCCGGTCGTGCTCCGTTTCGGCCAGTTGAAACGCATCCTGGGTATCGACGTGGACCGTGGCCAGGTGGCTCGGATTCTCGAGTCGTTGGGCAACGAGAAAACCCGCGTCGACGACGACCGGATCGAAGTTGTGCCGCCAAGTTGGCGCGGCGATCTGACTCGGGAGATCGACCTGATCGAGGAGGTCGCCCGAATTCACGGCTACGACAAGATTCCCGAGGACGTGCGCGTGCCCATGGCTTCGGCCATTCGTAGCGATACGGATCGGGTTTACGCGAAGGTTCGACATGTGCTGACCGCCGCGGCGGTGAATGAGGCGATGACGATCAGCGCCGTCGACGAGACGGTGGGCGAGGCGTTCAGCCCGTGGACCGACGCCGCGCCGCTGCGCTGCAATACGCCCGTCGTTCGGCGTGCCGATTGTCTGCGTCGCAGTCTGATTCCCAGTCTGCTGTTGGCCCGGCGTACCAACGAAGCGGCGGCCAACCGCGAGATCGAACTGTTCGAGATGGCCAAGGTCTACCTTTCGCGGGGCAAGAAACTGCCGGCCGAGGAGCCCATGCTCGCGGTCGTCAGCGGCCGCGATTATCTGGCGGTGAAAGGCATCCTGGAGGCGGTACTCGAAACGCTCGACCCGGCGCTGGAGTTGGAGATCCGGACGACCGACTGCCCGTTGTTGGACGCCGGCCGTTCGGCCCAGTTGCATTTGGACGGCAAGCTGCTCGGTTTTCTCGGCGAGGTGACTGCCGCGGGGCTCAAGCGGTTCGGTCTGCGCAATCCGGCCACGGTGGCCGAGGTGAAACTGTCGGAACTGGTCGCGGCGGCCAACCTGATTCCCCAGAATGTGCCGATACCGTCTTATCCGGCGGTCGGTCGTGATCTGAACATGGTCGTCGACGAGGCGGTGCGCTGGTCCGACGTGGCGGCCACGGTGCGCTCCAGCGGCCGTCCCCTGCTGGAGAATATCTCCTACCAAGACACCTATCGCGACCCAAAACGCCTGGGTGCGGACAAGAAGAGCCTGCTGTTGACCCTCTCCCTGCGTTCCCGGGAAGGTACGCTGACCGGCGAGCAAGCCGACCAGGCATGTTCGCAAATCGTCGCCGCATGTGCCAAACAGCATGGCGCCGAACTTCGCGCCTGATCGCCTCCGGCGAGATGGCTACTCATACGAAGAGGTCCTGCCCATGAGCAGCGGCACGGCGGCGCAAGATCGTATCAAGCGGATTTTCACTGAGAACTTTTCGGTTGGTGATATTGCCGAGCCGCTGGTTTCGTTCGATGCAACCGCCGATGCGGCCACCGTCCTGGAAGTCATGCAGCGGCACGGCTACGAGGTGGTAGGCGTTCGGCGGAAGGGGTTGGTTGCCGGCTACATCCGCAGGGAAGATCTGGCCGATGGCCCTTGTGGTGATTATTTGTGTGAGTTCGACGACGCGGAAGTCGTGCCCGAGTCGGCGTGTTTCCCCACGTTGGTCCGGCGGTTGACCGACGCGCGGAGATTGTTCGTGACCGCCTTCGGCCAGATCGGCGGGATCGTCACCCGAACCGACCTCCAGAAGCCCCTGGTGCGGATGTGGCTCTTCGGCATGATCACGATCGTCGAGATGGGGCTCACGCGCCTCATTGAGTCCCGCTTCCCGGAAGACGGCTGGAAATGCCATGTGACCCCCGGGCGACTCGAAAAGGCCGAAGCCCTGCTGGCCGAACGCAAGCGAAGAAATCGGGAACTGGATCTGCTCGACTGCCTCCAGTTAGCCGACAAAGGACGAATTACCATCCGAGACGAGGCCTTGCGGGAGCAAGTCGGATACCAGTCGCGACGCCGAGGGGAAGAGACGATCAAGAGCCTGGAAGCGTTGCGCAACAACTTGGCGCACTCCCAAGACATCCTCTCCTGCGACTGGGACACGATCGTCCGCCTGGTCGAAAACTTGGACAAGGTATTTGCTGTCCGAACGGCGAGTTGAAAACCAGACTGCCCCTTGGCAAAGAGGGAGAACGGAGCGGCTGTAAACGTCGGTTGAAGCCTTTTCGAAACCCAGGACAATTCGCGGAGGAGGAACGGACCATGGTGACCAAGGCCCAAGTGCTTGGCAGAATCCAGGGCTGGCCGCGCACGCTGATCTGGAACACCTTCCGCCCGGTAACCAGTTCGCAGGATCCGACGGATCCCACACTCAGCGCCCACGTCGATTGCTCGGTCAAACCGATCAACCCCCGGTTCAAGTGGACTCTGCAGCCCGACTCCAAGGGGCTGTATCGTTTCGTGGATTGCGCGATCAAGGTTTCGCTCAATAGCGCGGCCACCTGGGTGGTCACGAAGAAGAAGACGACCGCTCTGCTCTCTCACGAGCAAGGGCATTACGACATCGCCGGTCTGGTGGCCGTGGACCTCTGCCGCGCGATTCTCGAAACGACGGCCGAGAAACTGCCGGATCTCAAAACGAAAGCTCAGGATTGGATCACCACGTACGACGCCCAGTGGAGCCTTGTGGATGACCAGTACGATGCAAGTACGCACCACGGGGACAAGAAGTATGAGACCCAGCAGCGACTCTGGAAGGCGGCGATACAGGGTGCGATCGACGTGGAGGCCTATGGCTTCGGCGCCTTGGCGATGTGCGTTCACTTTGGACGGCTGTAGAGCGAGAAAAGTGTCAGGAACAGCCATGTTGCCAAACATTGCGACGTCGATACCGACAGCCTTGGCGATCTGCTCGCTGCTGGTGCTGACGCCTTGCACCGGCGGCGCCGCGGAGCCGGACGATGCGGTCGAAAAGACGGCGTGGAAGCATCTCTTCGACGGCAAGACGCTCGGCGGATGGGACGTGATCGAGAAATACGACTTCAAGGAACACGGCCGCGTGCGGGTCGAAAAGGGCCGCTTGCTGCTGGAAAAGGGCCGCCCGGCCACGGGCATACGGTGGAAGGGGAAATTTCCCACGGTCAACTACGAAGTTGCGCTGGAAGGCATGCGGGTCGAAGGCGATGATTTCTTCTGCGGCATGACGTTCCCCGTCGGAGACGACGCCCTGACGCTCATCCTGGGCGGTTGGGGAGGCGAAGTCGTCGGGCTTTCGAGCATCGACGGCGAGCCGGCCGTCGAGAACCAGACGTGTCAGTACGTCGAGTTCGAGCAGAAGAAATGGTATCGCATCCGCCTCCGGGTGACCGAGAAGAACGTCTCGGCCTGGATCGACGATCGAAAGCTGATCGATCTGGCCCGCGAGGAGCACCAGTTCTCGATCTACTGGGAAGTCGACCCGTGTTTGCCGTTCGGCTTCGCCACGTGGAACACGACCGGCGCGCTTCGCAATATCCGCGTGAAGGCCGTCGAGCAGCGGAAGTAGATCACAGCGTGGGCGTCCCGAACGCCCGGCTCGCTTCAACCAGGGCAGCGAGATTCTCCGGCGGTACGCGGGGAGAAACGGAACAGGCGCTGCTGAGGATGTAGCCGCCGCCGGGGCTTCCTACCTGGAGTCGCCACGTCGCGTCGTCGAGAACCTGCCGGCTCGACTTCTTCAACAGCGTGTTGACCGGATCGACGTTGCCCTTGAAGAAGACTCGATCTCCGACTCTCCGCTTGGCGTCTTCCAGATCGACGCTCCCCAGCGGCGGCGGATCGAGCGTATCGATGCCGTCGATGCCCGTGGCAACCATCATCTCCAACCGGTCGCCGATCTCGCCGCATGTGTGCGTATAGATCGGCACGCCCTCGTTCTTCACCCGGGCAACCACTTCGCGTTCGGCCGGCAGAACGAACTGTTCGTACTGCCGGGGCGAGATGAACCCGGCGCCGGCGAACGCCGAAGAGATCAGCACCGCATCGACTCCGCGCCGCGCTTGTCGAACGGCCAGATCGACCGTGCCCCGGGTGTAGGCCTCCAGGATCGCGTGGCATTTGCCGGGATCGTCGATCGTGGCCAACAGGGCCTCTTCGTAACCCAGCAGTTCCAGAAACTGGGTCCACGGTGAAAACACTTCACTGTGGACCGAGATCGACGGACCGACTTCTTCGCGTACCCGATCGATCGTTCGGAAGAAGTAATCGGGCCAGTAATCGCTGCGATCGGGCCGATACGGTTCGAGACCGAAGTAGAACGGATACTTCAGACCGCCCAAGCAATGGGGATCGTCGTAGAACAGTTCGTCGGGCTCGATCTGATCGAGCGTCGGACGGCGGTTTCCCCCGGCACGCGTATGCTGCACGTTGTCGTCGGCCGGACAATCGGCCCGGTCACCGCCGCGGAAATGGACGGTCTGGCCGCCGTCCTCGGCCGTCTCGATACGCTCGACGTGACGCATCCACTGCGGATCGCGCCCGGGAAGATTGATCAGAATGCCGTCGAACTCGTATCGTCGTTGCAGGGTGACCATCGCCCGGGCGAGCCCCTCGCTGGTAAACCAGAGGTCGACGGGCGAGACGTCGGTGTTGAGCAGGTAGTGTCCCATCGAAAGCTGACACATCACCGGCACGCGATCAACCGGCTCGTGTCGCATGGCGGCGGCGATACGTTCTTTGCTATTCATTGCCATATTCAACCTAAAAACACGGGAGTCCCCCTTTTTCACTCCCGTTCTACCATTGCCATCCATCGCGAAGCTGGCCGTTGACGATACGTCCCTCAGGCCACCTGCCACGATAAAGCTCGACGATCGATCGGGCGGCCATCGAACTCATGCCTTCGAGCGATTGGCAGTCGATGCCGGCCATGTGTGGGCATAGCAGGACCTTGTCGTTTTGGGCCAAGGGATTATCCGGCGGAAGCGGTTCGGTCTTACACACGTCGAGCCCCGCTCCGGCCAGATGGCCGCTTTGCAGCGCGTCGATCAGCGCATCTTCATCGACCAACCCGCCTCGGGCCGTGTTGACCAGGATGGCTCCCTCTTTCATCTTACCCAGGGCGTCGCGATCGATCAGATCGACGGTCTCGGGAGTACACGGCAGATGGAGGCTCACCACGTCGGCACGGGAGTACAGCTCGTCCAGCGGGCAGAGTTCCACGCCAGCGACCGCGGCGTAGTCGACGTCGCCAACCGGATCGTGGGCGACGACCTTCATCCCCAACCCGAGGGCTTTGGGGACAACCGCCTTGCCGATCGCTCCCAAGCCGACCAGCCCGATCGTCTTCCCGGCCAGCCGGGGCAACGGGCGGCGGATCCAGGTGCCGCTACGTGCCTCCGTGTCGCGCCAGGGATAACCGTGGGCGACGGCCAGCATCAGCGCCAGGGCATGTTCGGCCACCCCGTCGGAGTTCACGCCCGGGGTGATCGCCACGGGAATCCCCAATCGCGTAGCCGCCTCGACGTCGACCGAATCGTACCCGACGCCGTTGCGGGCGACCACTCGCAGGTTGCTCCGCCGGAGCACGTCGTCGGTATACGGCTCGACGCTGGCAATGACCGCGTCGATACCGTCGAGATGCCCGGCCAAAGTGTCCGGGTCCTTCAGCGAAGCTCCTTGGGGTGGATAAGCCACTTCAAACCCGCCCGCTTCGAGTATTTCGCGATAGGAACCGGAGATGCCGTTCAACATGGCCGGTGTAATCAGAACGCGTGGCATGGTGCTGTCGGGGGGAAAGGAGTATTGCGGAAGAACAGGCAGTCCGGTCGCCTTTTTACACTCCCCGGGGCCGTCTTTCAAGGGGGCGTGGGTTGACACGCGAGCGCCGGGGGAGAAGAATGCCAGAGAAAGCTGTAGAATGGCTATTCGTTGCGTACAGGTCGGATTAGAGTCTTACGTGGCGACTTCCGCGCACGGTTCGCAAGTGTTTGTAGCATGGGCCCCCGGCCCGTGAGAGAAGGGAACACGGGCCAGGGGCCCATGCTACTTGGGTCGCGGCGAGATCGGGTTAGGAGTGTATCGAACATGGTAGTGCCAGAACGTCCGCTACTGCGACCCCTGGAGGTCTTTCCGGTTGGCCAGCAGGAGGATCTGATGTTCGGGCTGCGCGATCCGGAGGGCCTCGGCAAGACCGTCGTGCTCTCGTACCCGGCGGTCATCCTGGCCACGTTGATGGACGGCAATCGCACGCTGGCCGAATTGCAGACGTCGTTTGGCAAGCAGATGGAAATAACCGTGGCGCTGGCCGATATCGAGGAGCTCTTGCGACAATTGGAGACGGCCCACTTGCTGGCCGGCGACGATTTCGAGACGTATCGTTGCGAGGAAGTGGCACAGTTTGTCAATGCCTCGGCGCGGCCGGCCGCGCACGTCGGCCAGGCGTATGCCGACGATCCGGACCAGTTGCGTGCCGACATGGCGGCCATGTTTGCCGACCCCAACGGGCCCGGCGCCATCGGCGGGGGAGCCAGCGGCGATCCAGAAACGGCACAGGGAAGCAACGGCCGGTCGTTGTGCGGCGTAGTGGCTCCGCACATCGATTTCGAGCGGGGAGGTCCCGTGTTCGCCTGGGCCTACGAAAAGATCCTCCGCCAGAGCGATGCCGACCTGTTTGTCGTTTTCGGCACGGCCCACAACCCGATGCACAATCTCTTCTGCGCCACGCGCAAGGACTTCGAAACTCCTCTGGGTACGGTTCGCACGGATCGCCGTTTCATCGACCGTCTGGCCGAGGAGCTGGCCTCCAGTGTCGCCGGGCGGCAGATCGATCTATTTGAAGACGAGATTGTCCATCGGTACGAGCATTCGATCGAATTCCAGACAACGTTCCTGCAGTTCATCCTCGGCGATCGGCGAGAGTTCCGCATTGCACCCATCCTGGTCGGTTCGTTCCACGAGTTTATTGCCGAGCACTCGCAACCCGACGACTCGCCCGAGGTGCAGGCGTTTCTCGCGGCCATGCAAGCGGCCGTGGCCGATTATCCGGGAAAGGTCTGCTTCGTCAGCGGGGCCGATCTGGCGCACATCGGGCGCCGTTTCGGCGACGAGTGGGCCGTTGATTCCGAGCGGTTGCGGACACAGGCCGACGACGACCGCAAGTTGCTCGACACGGTCTGCCGTGGCGATGCGGCCGCGTTCTTCGAGCACGTGGCCGGGCAATCGGACCGGAGCCGGATTTGCGGTCTTCCGCCCACCTACACGATGCTTCGGGTCATGCAGACCGGCGACGGGGAGTTGTTGAAATACTCGCAGGCCGTCGAGCCGGACGAATCGGCGTGCGTCTCGTTCGCCGGCCTGGCGTTTTATGGGAAGTAGTCTCAGCGAGGG
Source organism: uncultured Planctomycetaceae bacterium (assembly GCA_964444795.1). GTDB lineage: Bacteria > Planctomycetota > Planctomycetia > Pirellulales > Thermoguttaceae > JABMRP01. Next base: position 3,489 of record CAYUIQ010000064.1, on the reverse strand, counting down.
GGGGGGAGATTCCTTTGGCTACGACGGAAAAGATCTACGTGATCGGCCTCGGCGAAGACGGTCTGGCCGGATTGACCGACGCCGCCCGAGAGCGGATCCGAAATGCCGAATTGATGGTCGGCCAGCAACATGCCCTGGCCCTGGTGGCCGACATGCCGGGCGAGCGCCTGGTGGTGGGAAACAATCTGGCCGAAGCGGTAGCCCGATTGCGGAAGGCCGACGGAAAGCGCATGGTCGTGGTCGCTTCCGGCGATCCGCTCTTCTACGGTGTGGCGCGGTTCCTCTGCGACAAATTGGGCAAGGAACGATTCGAGATCATTCCCCATGTCAGCAGCATGCAACTGGCATTTGCGCGGGTTAAGGAGAGTTGGGAGGAGGCGTTCCTGACCAATCTGGCCAACCACGATCTGCGTAGTGTGCTGGCACGGATTCGTAGCGCGGAGAAAGTGGGATTGTTCACCAGCGACGCCTCTCCCCCTTCGGAGGTCGCCCGGATATTGTGCGAGCATCGCATCGACTACTTCCGGGCGTACGTCTGCGAAAACTTGGGGGCCCCCGACGAACGGGTCACGCACGCCGAACTGAACGAATTGGCCGATCAGGAGTTTTCGCCGCTGAACGTGATGATCCTGGTTCGCAAGCCGAATGTTCCGGACCGCGCCGACGATGCGATCGGGCGGCGTCTTTTCGGCAACCCGGATGAAGCCTTTCTGCAATCCCGGCCGAAACGAGGCCTGTTGACTCCGGCGGAGATCCGGGCGATGGCTTTGGCCGAATTGGATCTCGGCCCGGGGAGTGTGGCGTGGGATATCGGCGCCGGTAGCGGATCGCTTGCCATCGAGGCGGCCCAGATTGCCACCGGAGGAACCGTCTTCGCGATCGAGATGGATCCGGAGGATCACCAACTCATCACCGAAAATGCGAGGCGATTTGGCGTTTCAAATTTGGTGCCCATTCTGGGTCAGGCTCCGGAAGCGTGGAGCGATTTGCCCGATCCGGACTGCGTCTTCGTCGGCGGTAGCGGCCGGGGGATCAGCCGGCTAGTGGAATCGGCCTATGGGCGTCTGCGCGCCGGAGGTCGCCTGGCGGCCACGATGGGGAGTATCGAGAATCTGGCCGAAACGCACGAGCTGCTCCGGAAACATTGCTCGGAGGTCCGCGTCTGGATGGTCCATCTGGCCCGCGGGAATTGTCAACTCGAACAGATTCGTTTCGAGTCGCTCAACCCGACGTTCCTCGTATCGGTTGTCAAAGTCTAACGTCTTCCGGCCATCACGAGGAACGCTACGACATGGGCGAAACCCAACTTGACGTGATTGCCGTCGGTGCGCATCCCGACGACGTGGAAATCGGATGTGGTGGAACACTGGCCAAGCTCGTCGAGCAAGGGTATCGCGTGGGGATCGTCGACCTGACCGACGGGGAGCCGACGCCCGGCTCGACGGGTCCCGAACAGCGATTGGCCGAAGCCCGAAAGGCGGCCGAAGCGTTGGGTGTGGCAATGCGGGTTACGCTTGAGTTGCCCAACCGCCGGCTGTTCGACACGTTCGAGGCGCGCGTCGCTTTGGCTTCGGAGTTTCGCAAGTTTCGCCCCCGGCTGGTGCTCGGTCTGGGAGGCAGCACGCCGATGGCGTCACCCGACCATTACCAGGCCGGCCTGATTACCGAAGCGGCCGTCTTCTATTCGAGGCTGTCCAAGTGGGAGGAGTATTTCGGCTGCCTGGAACCCTACGTGGTGCCGGCCTATCTGCACTATTTTCTGGCCTACCGCTCGCTCGCTCCCGTCTCTTCCGGCGGTCTGGTCGTCGATATCGGTACGACGTTGGAGAAGAAGGCGGCCTCGGTCGCATGTTACCAGAGCCAGTTTCCGCCCGAGAAGGCCCATTTCTTCGACCGCATCCGCGCCTTCGCCCAACAACAGGGCACAACCGCCGGATTCGCCGCCGGCGAAGTGTTGGCCAATCCGGCCACCTGGGGCACCGACGACCTGATGGGAATGCTCTCCGGGCGGTGAAAGTAGCAGCCCACGCTCCGTGTGCCGTAGCCTGGGAGGAATGGGGTTGTCACTCGTGCCATGCCAATCGTTCGGCGGCAGGGCAGGGGGGCTACCCCGAGCGATAACGCCGCAACTCGTCGAGCACGATCGCGATATCCGCGGCCAGCGGAGCTTCGATCTCCACCGGGTCACCCGATCGGGGATGCTTGAAACACAAACGACGGGCGTGCAGCGCCTGGCGAGACAGCAGTACGTGATCGTCATCCGGGGAAAAAGGGGACAGGTCCAATTTGTGCGAAGCACCCTCCGGGCCGTTCCGGCAAATTGGACCTGTCCCCTTTTTCCCCTCCTCCTTTTTCCCGCCCCGCCGAATCTCGCCGCGTGTGATCTGTGCGCGGCCGCCGTACATGCGATCGCAAAGGACGGGACAGCCGACGTGGTCCAGATGGACACGGATCTGGTGCGTGCGACCCGTCTTGGGCAACACGCGCACCGCCGAGAACCCGTCGAACCGCTCGACCACCTCGTAGAAACTCCGCGCCGGGCGACTGACCGAGGCGTCGCGACGGACGGCCATCTTCTCCCGCTGGTACGGGTGGACGCCGATCGGCAAGTCGATCACGTCCCGATCTCGCTGGGGTGTACCGGCGACCAAGGCAAAATACTCCTTCTCGATGGTCCGCGCTTCGAACTGCGCGGCCAGTGCGGCATGGGCCTGATCGCTCTTGGCCACGAGAATCACGCCACTGGTGTCACGGTCGAGCCGGTGAACGATGCCCGGGCGCGCCGGACCGCCGATCGTGCTCAGATGGTTGAAATGATACTGCAGCGCACTGGCCAGGGTGCCCGACCAGTGACCGCGCGAAGGGTGAACCACCATCGCCGAGGGCTTGTTGATCGCCACCAGATGGTCGTCCTCCATGAGGATCTCCAGAGGGATATTCTCCGGCTGCGGCGACTCGCGGGGAATTTCCGGGAGGATGATCGACACGCGCTGCCCGGGCTTCAGCCGATAGCTTGGGCGTCCGCCGCGGTTCCCGACGCGGACGCCGCCGGCACTGATCACCCGCCGCAGATGCACCCGGCTGTAGTCGGTGAACTGGCGTGCGAGAAAGACATCCAACCGCTGTCCGGCGTCTTCCGGCCCGACGACCAGTTCGACGGGCTCCGAAGGGTTCGGCTGGCGCGGCATGGGAAGAAACCGTGAGGGGGCTTTCGGCAAGAAGGAAAAAAGGGTCAGGAATCTCTTTCCGGAACGGCCTTAAGCGTACTTTGCGCAAAAGGTTCCTGGCGCCTTTTTCCGCTCTGGGCCCCGCTTACTCCTCGCCGTTTCGCAAGGGATTCGGGATGGCCGGATCGGTCGCTTCCGTTGAACCCCCGGACACCGGAGGCAAGGCGTCGGTTCCTTCGGTGGCCCCCTCAGGCAGCAGCGGAAGGACGTCGGTTCCTTCGGTGGCCCCCTCAGGCAGCAGCGGAAGGACGTCGGTTCCTTC
>CAYUIQ010000063.1:0-37506 GCA_964444795.1 uncultured Planctomycetaceae bacterium | reverse complement strand
GCGAGCCCCCAGAAGGCAACGAACTGGGGGCTCGCTGCGCTCGACCACCAGGCACCCATCAATATCACTGTTACTGAGTACTAGCCCATCGTACGCATTTCGAAGCACGCCCTCAATGATCGAGCTTTCGCATTTCTATCTTGCGAAATTCCACCGGATGGCTCTCGGCTTGGAGCGAGATCGAGCCGCCGGTGAGGATCTTATTGCCGTCGACGATCCGTTTTTGGGCGTCGGCGTCTTTTTCGTCTATTTGCGGTTCGGTGTACTGCATCGCCGTCTCGCCGTCCATGATGTGCTTGATGATCTTGCCGCCGCGCACTTCCACCTCGATGGTGACCCATTGGTCGCCGTGGTAGGTTTTGGAAGTCGAACTGTTGCAGTGGCGCGTGACGAGCTTCCCATCCATGACGATATGGGTACCCGGCGTGCAGACATTGGCGGTGGTTCGCTCGCCCGTGCCGCCGCCGCCCAGGAGCTGTACTTCGATGGAGACGGGAAAGTTTTGGTCCTTCCTCATGCTCTCGGGCGTTTGCCCATGGACCATGATGCCGCTATTGCGAAACGCCCAACCCGGACCGCCGGGCGACTGCTCGCCCACGAATCGATACTCGACGCGGAGCATGTAGTTCGACAGCGGCTTTTCGTAAAACAGATGTCCGAACTTGCCGTCGAATTGCTCGTACTTGTCGTAGTTCACCTTGATGACCCCGTCCTCGACGCGAAACGTATCGAGATGGTTATCGCCCAACTCGAAGCCGGTGATCTTGATCTTCCATCCGCTGAGGTCCTTGCCGTTGAAGAGTTGGGTCCATTCTTCCTCCTCGGCCCGAACTGCCGTGCTGGCGGTGAGCAAAACGAGAATCGCAACGGCCGATGTTTGCCAGAGTTTCATTGGGAGTACCTCGATCAGTGTGGACGGGGGGTGTACAGTAACAGTTTAGTTCCAAGAAGCGGCCGACGCAACACGCCAGACGTTCAGCCCCGGCACATAGGGTGCCTGGGGTCGAGTTGCGAGGAACGAGAAACGAGCCCCCAGTTGCTGGAACTCGTGTTCCGTCCCCGGAACTTTGGTGTTCCGGTCCTTGGCGCCGGGACCTCACGCAGAGGCGCGGGGCTCGCGGAGGAGTTCTTGGAGATTCTTGGCTGGTATATGTAATACACCGTGTTGTTCTAAGAATTTGTTCGCAATGCGTTGGACTTCGCCATTTGGCAACTCTTCGCCAAAAAAGTAATCAACACTCCTACCTTCAGTCACCTCGTTATGCCGCCCCCTCGTACTCGCCCTCCGCGAGCCCCGCGTCTCAGCGTGAGCCCCCTTTCTTCTCTTTTTCAACTCGTTCTCGACTTGGATACAGGGGGAAGTCGGGGTCACAGGAAGTCGGGGTCAGGCTTGCGCTTTGCACTTTAGAACCAGAAGGGAAGGGCGTAATGGTTAAAGTGTAAAGTGCAAGCCTGACCCCGATCGTACTTTAATGGTTAAAGTGTAAAGTGCAAGCCTGACCCCGATCGTACTTGACCCCGATCGTACTCCAAGCCTGACCCCGATCGTACTTGACCCCGATCGTACTGTACTCTGACCCCGATCGTACTCGATCGTACTGACCCCGATCGTACTCGATCGTACTCCGATCGTACTGACCCCGATCGTAGACCGATCGTAGATCGTTTCGATCGTTTCCGTTGTAGGAGGACCAACGCTGTGTTTTCGGTGTTGTGTAGGCGGAAAGTGCGGGCATGGGGAGTTCCAGGTACAATACAAAAACTTCATCAGAGTTTCGCAACTTTTTGCTCAACGATCTGGGGGCTTCCTGCTCGTCCCTCGCAGTCCGACCCCAGCCACCCCAATGCGACGGTTACATCGCATCCATCAACCCGCGAACGTAGCCGACCGACTCGGCCAGCCCGGGTAGCGGGTCGTCGGCGTGCTCCTCATATTCAAACGACACGTAACCGCGGTAGTCGATCTCGATCAGCGTGCGGACCATGGCCGGCAGGTCGATTACGCCGCGTCCGCAGGGGGTGGCGTGTCCGCTCTTGGTGGCTTCGGTGACGTCCTTGAAGTGGAAATCGAGCATCCGGTCGGCGAACTGTTTCGTCTCGGCGACCGGGTCGGCACCGAATCGGGCCGTGTGGCCGATGTCGTGACAGAAGCCGATCCGCTTGTCGAGATCCTTGATCTTCTCGTAACCGATCGCCGGCGTGGGGAAGTGGCTGTCGCCCGGGCCGTGGTTGTGGATGCAAACCTCGATGTCGTATTGCTGGACCTTCTTCTCGATCGCCGGCAGCATGTCGGGCACGGGAGCGCCGATGATCTTGGTCATGCCGGCCGCTTTGGCGTACTCGAAGGCCTGGTCGATCTGCTCCTGATTCTTCAGCCCGATCACGCCACCGCCGTAGAGCTTGAACCCCGCGTCCTCGACCTTCGCCTTCACGGCGGCGATTTGCTCGGCCGTGGCGTCCATCGGCAGATGGAACGATTTGAGGCAAATGACCTCCAGGCCCGCGCGCTTGGCAATAACCAGTGTTTGGTCGAGATCGAACTTGCGCGTCGTGTAGGAGGCCAGCGACAGGGTCAGCGGCCGTTTGCGCTTGTCCGGCTCCGCGGCGCCGGCCAGCTTCGACGTCGTCCCGCCACTGAGGCAGGTCATACAAGCCGCCGTACCGAGCCCGGCCGCCTTGAGGAAGTTACGTCGAGATTGATTTCCGTCGTTGGCAAAGTCGCGCATGGCGCCTTCCTTTTGATGGTTTGAAGTTTGTTCGGATTAGTCTAGTTGCGGATCGCCCTTCAAGTAACCGAGCGAACGGAGGAACTTGTCGGCCTCGATCATCGTCTTGATGAAGTAGACATTGTCGCTACGGCCAAAGTTGAAGAAGCCGTGCGGTTGGCCTTCGTAATAGAACAATTCGCTACGGATGCCGATCTCTTCCATCTTCGCCTTGAATGCGTCGGACGTTGCCCGGGGGACGAGCTTCTCTTCGGTGCCGAAGAAGACGATCGCCGGTGGTGTCTGCTGGTCGATATTGTGAAACGGGGAGATCTCCTTGTACCGGTCGGCGACGCGCGAATGGCCGTAGCCGCCGGGGCCGTTGTCGTACACCGGGTTGAAGAGCACCATGGCGTTGGGCCGGGAGCTGATCGACGCGTCTTCGCCTTCCGGCTCAAGACCCGCGAGCGTGCCCGTGGCCGCGGCAACGTGCCCGCCCGCCGAACCGCCGCCGGCGGCCAGTTTGTCCGGGTCGATGCCAAGCTGCTCGGCATGGGCGCGAACGTAGCGGATGGCGCTTTTGCCGTCGTTGACACACTCAAACGGCGTGACGCCGCCGTTGCCCTTCGTGCGATATTCGGCCGAAATGGCGACCATGCCACGCGAGGCCAGGTAGTCGGACTGCGGGAAGAACTGCGCCGGGCTGCCGCCGTTCCATCCGCCACCGAAGAAGAAGACGATGGCCGGCAATCGCTCCCGCGGCGATCGGCCCTTGGGCTGGAAGACATGCAGTTTCAACTGCATGTCGCCGACCGTCTTGTAGACGATCTCCTTCTTCTCAACATTCGGCCGGACCTCGAAACTCGCACGCGGCTTGGCGGCCGAAACGGTCTGGTTAGCGAGCAGAAAGACGGCAAGTACGGCCGTGGACAGTGTGGCTGATCTCATCGGGTGGCCCTCTCTCGCGGGAGCAAATCGAAACGCGGTTGTTGACAGTCCCCATTGTCCCCCGTCGGGCGTGCTGTGGCAAGGGTCGGCCCGGATTGCGGAGGCGGGCTCGTTTTGTTGCATCTGTGCGGCGGCGTGCCTATACTTAGGGGCGGTTTGTTGCATCCGAAACGCCGGGCACAAGTGCCTGGGCTCAACTCCTCACGAAAGGACAACCACATGAAACGCTGGAATCTCAGTCTCTTGGTAGCCCTGGCGGTCGTCGTTACTGCCGGCACATCCGTGACCATGGCCGAGGACGGTTGGCAATCACTGTTCAACGGCAAGGACCTGACCGGCTGGGAACAGCACGGCGGCAAGGCGGTCTACAAGGTGGAAGACGGCGTGGTCGTCGGCCATTCGGTCCCCAATACGCAGAACTCGTTCATGTGTACCAAGGAACGGTTCGGCGACTTCGAGTTGCTCTTCGAGGTGAAGGTCGATCGGGGGCTCAACAGCGGCGTGCAGATCCGCAGCAACATTCGCGAGAAGGACGATCGCGTGAACGGGCCGCAGGTTGAAATCGAATGGGCACCCGGCGAGTCGGGATACATCTACGGCGAAGCCACCGGCTGCGGCTGGCTCAGCCAGGATCGGAGCGTCAAGAACACGATCAAGAACGAAGGCTGGAACGAGTACCGCGTGCTGGCCAAGGGAACCAACATTAAGACCTGGGTCAACGGCACCGCCGTGGCCGACTTGACCGACGAAAAGGCAAGCCGTGAGGGCATCATCGGCCTGCAAGTCCACGGCGTCGGCGGCCGTACCGAGCCGATGTTCGTACGCTGGCGAAACATCAAGATCCGCCCGGCGAAGTAACCCGGCCTTCAGCCCCCGGCTCTGCCGGGGGGCATGTCCCGTTTAGAAAAGCCGCATGAATCCACGGACATTCCACCGCCGCGCGTTTCTCGCCACGGGCGCCGTGGCCGTCTCGGCTGCGGTGGCCGTCAGCGCCGAGCCCCCTCGCACCGATGCGCCGACGATCGATTGCGATTTCCCCGGCGGCAATATAATCGTCGATCGGATCGACGGCGATCAGGTTTACCTGCACCAGGACCCGCGCGACACGCCCGGGTTCTGGTTCTATTGGTATTTCCGCGTCCGTGGCGCGGCGGGGCGAACGCTTACGTTCCACTTCACTGCGGGCAACGTGCTCGCCGCCCGAGGACCGGCGGTGAGCACCGACGACGGTAAGACGTGGCAATGGCTCGGCAAGGAATCGGTCGACGGGGCGTCGTGTACCTACACGTTTCCGCAACAGGCCGGCGCGACGCGATTCTGTCTGGCCGTGCCGTATCAGCAGTCGCATTTGCAGGCGTTTCTGAAGCGTCATGCCGACTGCCCGCGGCTGAAGGTCGAACCCCATTGCACGACGCCCAAGGGCCGCCAGACCCAGCGACTTCGGTTCGGGAAGATCGATGGCGAGCCTGCGCATCGCGTCTTGCTCACCGCTCGGCATCACAGTTGCGAGATGATGGCCGGCTATGCCCTGGAAGGGCTCGTCGAAGGTGTGCTTTCCGACACGCCCGAGGGCCGATGGCTGCGCGAGCAGGTCGAGTTCGCGGCCGTTGGGGGAATGGATCAAGACGGCGTCGAGGACGGCGACCAGGGCAAGAACCGGCGGCCGCACGACCACAATCGCGATTTCCTGGGCGAATCGATCTATCCGTCGGTGGCGGCGCTGAAAGAGTTCGTACCCGGCTGGTCGGCCGGTAAGTTGCGGATCGCCCTGGACATGCACTGCCCGTGGATTCGCGGCGGCAACAACGAAGAGATCTTCTTCGTCGGTCATCCCGCGGAAGCGATGTGGGAGCAGCAACAGCAGTTCAGCCGAACGCTCCAGCAGGTGCAAACCGGGCCGTTGCGGCACGATCCGCGGCACAACGTACCCTGGGGAACGTCCTGGAACACGATGAAGGAGCCCAAGAGCTGCGCCCGTTGGGCCGCCGAACAACCGGGCATCGACTTGGCCGTGACGATCGAAATCCCCTATGCCAACGCCGGCGGCAAACCGGTCACCGCCGACAGTGCCCGACTCCTCGGCCACGATTTGGCCCGGGCGATGTACGCGTATCTCCGGGCTAGTACCACTGATAAGCGTACTTCTTGAATCGTTTCCACTGGACGTCACGCCGCTGCCCATCCGTGTATTGTTCCCAATGCTCGGCGTTGGCGCGGAGACACTCCAACATCCGCCGATCGGCGGCTTGGTACGTTGTCCAACCTTGCCGCTCGTTCCGGACTTCGCGCAACTCGGCCTGTTCGAGCCGCTCGGCCAGCATGGCGCGGATACCCTCGCGGATTGTGTCGTTCTCGCAATCGAGCAGCGGAAGCAGCCGGGGGATACCCTCGGCGCTGATCGGATGCTCGGTGATTTGAACGACCGGAGCCGGATCGCCCGAGAGGATGCGTCGCACGTTGTAGTCGTGGACGAGCACGTCAACCGGCGTTAGTGCGTAGAAGTAGACCGTCAGCGCCAGGGCCCAAAGGTGGCGGCGCACGAGCCAGGTGAAATCGCGATTATGCACGATCTTCCAAATAACCAGCACGAACCCGGCCACGACACACGTCATGCCGAACAGGGCCACGATGCGCATCCGCGTCATGCCGTTGAAGCCGATGTAGATAGTCAGCCGATTGTAAACGGCCGCGGCCAGGAGCATGTTTTCCAGCGACCAGATCCATGCCAAGCGGCGAAGTCGCCCCTGCCGGGCGTCCTGGAGAATGCGACCCCGGAAGATGAGCGAGAGAACCAACGTGGCCAGGGCAAGCGCCACGGTGAGCCACGCCGCACCCTCGTGGGCGTAGCCCGAGTAATAGAAACCCTCGGGAAATACCCGCAGCCACAAGGTCTTGAACTCGAACACCAAGTAGACGGCAAATAGCACGATGACCGTCAACAGCGTGTTGCGAAAGGGCACGTAAAGCAGCGCGGGTACCGGGCCGGTCTCGGACAATGCGTCGTCATCGGGTGTCGCGTCGGGCGACGCTGGCCGGAGCACGGGTCGCAACAATCCCACGGCGATCCACAACACGACGCACCAGAAGAGCACCTCCTTCCAATCCGGCGAAATCTGCAGAATCCACTCCCGCAGCGCGGTGACCACCGATCGGACGGTCTCGCCGAAGGAGGCCGCCAGATCGGGGTTGGCGACGACAAACAACAGGCCGAACGCTATCAGCGCGGCCGCCGGCAAGCCGAAATTGAGCCACGCGCCGCGAGGCATTACCGGACCGAGCTTCTCGCTGGAGCGGCGGTAGTGGACCAATCCTTCGTACCCGGCCAGCACGGTCTGCGAGCCGAAGACGATCGCCTCCAACACATGGGGACACATACCCGCCAGAGCCATCGCAAATCCGACCAGCAGCACGAAACCGGAGCCCACCAGCAGCCACGACCCGCACCAGAGCATCTTGGCCACCAGCAGCAGCATCAAGACGGCAAGCAGCCAGAACCCTTGGCCATATTTCGATCGCGGAGCCCCCATCCACAGGAGCACGGGCGCCACGAGAAAGAACGCCCCATAGCCGGCAAACCCGTGGGTACGAAAGAGGGTCGCGTCGGCCAGTGCGACCAGCAGCACGACGGCGAGAATCTCGCGCCATCGCACGGGCGGCTGCGGGCGCATCGGGCGGCCAACCACATCGAGCGGCGGCGCGGGCACAAACACCACCGGTGGAGGTTCCGATCCGCGGGACACGTCGCTTCCCGAGTTCATCTTCGGCGACATTTGCTCTTCCTCTCTACTCTCTCTCCCACACGGGCGTCCAGCGGATGCCCGAACTAAGCGACTCCAACTCGGTGTGCAGCATTTGCAGCAGCGTTTGCAGGAAGGCAACGACCATCGGGCCGACGAAGATCCCGATGGGCCCCAACGCGCCGACCCCGCCCAGCACGCTCAACAGAGCCAGCAACGGATGCAGTTTCGACCGGCCGTGCAGGATCATCGGCTTGACGATGTTGTCCGAAGTTGACACGATGCCCGCCCCGTAGATCGCCAGCACCACCGCCGCGGCCGTTCGCTGTTCGACGAACATCAGCCAAAGACTCACGGGAAGCCAGACGGCCGCCGCGCCGACGAAGGGGATCATGGCAAAGAGCATGGTTAAGAGAACGAGCAGGAAAACGGAACCAAGCCCGGCGATGGCGAACCCGATGCCCGCCAGAATGCCCTGCACGACCGCCGACACCAGCGTGGCCATCACAACGGCGCGACTTACGGTCACGAATTCCTCGATCAGTTGTTCCTCGTACTTGTCGTCCAAGGGCGAGAGCCGCATCACGGTGCGGATCATTCCCGGCCCGTCGGCGAGGAAATAGTAGAGCGACACGATCATCACCCCCAGACCAATCAGAAATCGTCCCAAGAACTTGGTCATGCTCAGCGCCACCGGCTGCAACCACAACTCCACCTTCTCGCGAATGGTCGCTTCAACGTCTCCCTGTTTCAGTTCGAATCCGATGGTCTTGGCCCCGTCGGCGATTGCCCTGGCAACGTCTCCTTCGTTCAGATTTCCGAGTGTCGCGTTTTGATACCAGGTGGCTCCTTCGTAGGCCGCGCCGAAAATGATCAGGCACATGGGCAACATGACGATCAACATGATCGTTCCGGTGGTCAGCCCGGCCGCTACTCGGGGATGTCCCTCGCACTTCATCCGATACCAATGATGCAGCGGCCGGAAAATCACCACCAGCAGGGCCGCCAGAAACATCGGCAACAGGAAGCCGGCCATCACCTTGAAGACGAGGAAGATGCAGAGCAGCAGAATCGCCAGCAGCACGAAAAACGAGACCATGCGCGACATCGAAACTCTCCGGCGGCTAATTGGGGCTTATGGCCGTGTGCCCCGTATTGTAACAGCGTTTGACGTGCATGGCATCCTCGACCACAATGGAAAAGATGAACGCGAACCAATCGACCACCAAATCGACCCCCAAGAAGTGGCTCCTGCGGACGGCCAAACTGCTGATCGTCGTGCTGCTCCTCTGGTGTGTGCATCACACACTGACCGAAGCCTGGGGCCAGTTGGGCCAATACGCCTGGCAGGTCCATGCCGGATGGCTGGTCGCGGCCGGCGGATTCTATCTGCTGGGCCTGCTCCCCTCGGGCTTGTTCTGGCACCATGTTCTCCGCACCCTTGGTCAGCACGCCCGCCGAGGTGAAGCCCTGCGGGCGTATTATATCGGGCATTTGGGGAAATACGTGCCCGGCAAGGCGATGGTTGTCGTATTGCGGGCCGGACTGGTCCGCTCCGAGCGGGTCAACACCGGCGTAGCCGCGGTGAGCGTGTTTCTCGAAACCCTGACCATGATGTCGGTGGGCGCATTTCTGGCCGCCGCGATCATTGCGGCCCGATATCGCGACCAAACGGTACTGTTTGCCGTGGCTGTCGCCCTGATGATTCTGGCCGGTTTACCGACGCTGCCGCCCGTGTTCCGCCGCCTGGTTCGCCTTGCGGGGGTGGGAAAATCCGACCCGGAAACGGCTTGTCGAATCGCCCGATTGGGGTACTCGACACTGGCCGTCGGATGGATTGCCAATTTCATCGGCTGGACGCTCCTGGCGACCAGTCTCTGGGCAGTCCTCCAGGCGATGGGCATCGCGCAAGCCGATTTACTGCCACATCTTGCGCGATACACGGCCGCCGTGTCGCTGGCCATGGTCGCCGGTTTCCTGTCGCTGATCCCCGGGGGGGCCGTGGTTCGGGAGTTGGTCTTGACCCAGTTGATGGTGCCATTCTTTCGGGTGGTATCCGGGCCAGGGACGGCGGAGGCCGCGGCCGTCGTCAGCGCGGTATTGCTGCGTCTGGTTTGGCTGGTGGCCGAGCTGATTCTGTCGGCTATCCTGTATATAGGCGGGGCACGGCGCGGCGGTCCGACAGGATAGTCCCACCCAAGACGAGAAAGTTAAATTTTTGGCCTTTCGCAGCCGGGGCCGGCGTGGTATGCTGAGGTACAACCCGACGGACATCCCCCCGCACCATAACGGTACAGCTCGCCATGCTCTCGATTGTCATCCCCGTGTTCAACGAAGAAGAAAGCCTCGAAGCCCTGCACCAGGAATTGGATGAAGTGGCCCGGCGGCACGACTACGAGTTGGACATGATCCTCGTCGACGACGGCTCAAGCGACGATTCGTGGGCGGTCATCGAGCGACTGGCGGAATCGGACGGCCGTGTCCGGGGGATTCGTTTCCGGCGCAATTTCGGCAAGGCGGCGGCGCTGAACGCCGGCTTCGCGCAAGCCCGGGGCGAACTCATCATGACGCTCGACGCCGATTTGCAGGATGATCCGCACGAAATCCCCCGTTTTCTGGCCGAAATGGAAAACGACCTCGACGTGGTCAGCGGTTGGAAGAAAGTGCGTCACGACCCGTGGCACAAAGTGGGCCCTTCCCGGGTGTTCAACTGGATGGTCAGCCGACTGACCGGAGTCGTGTTGCACGACCACAATTGCGGGATGAAATGCTACCGGCGCGAGATCTTCGACGAAGTGCGCCTCTACGGCGAGCTACACCGTTTCGTACCCGTGCTGGCCGAAGCGAGGGGTTTTCGCGTGGGCGAACTGGTGATTACGCACCGGGCGCGCAAGTTTGGCCAATCGAAATACGGTGTGACGCGGATCGTCAAGGGGTTCCTCGACCTGCTGACCGTCAAGTTTCTCACGGGTTTCGGCCAACGTCCGCAGCACGTGTTGGGAACCGTCGGTCTGGGGGCGTTCTTGCTCGGCGCGCTGGGGATGACCTATTTGGCCGGTTATTGGCTCGTCTCGCAATTGGCTCCCGACTTGGGTCTCCTGCCCCTGCACCAGCGCCCGGCCGTCATCTATTCGGTGGGCCTGTTGCTGTTGGGTGGCCAGTTGATGTCGGTCGGTTTTCTCGCCGAACTGATGATCGCCTACCAGAACCACGAACATAAGACCTATTCGATCTCCGAGACCACGGCACCGGCCGACGACGATTCAACCCGGCCCGACGCCAAGGCTCCCGACGCCGACACACCCAAGGATCACGACGCATGAACACTTCGCTCGACGACGGCCAGGCCCCGCTTCGCCGCGGTATCTACACGATTCTCATCGTCCTGGCCGCCGGTGCGATGATCGGCCGCATCATGGCCGTCGATTCGGTCGACCGGAAGAAACTCCAGGACTATTTCGAGAAGCAGACTACCAAGGAACTGGACGACCTTCGCGCGAGACTCGAGCGGGGAAAGGCCACTCCCGAGAGAAGCGAAGCGGAGTTGGCCCAAAAACGGGCGGGCCTGGAAAGACGCTCACAACAAATGCGACCGTTCTTAAGCGGCAACGATCGCAGCCGCTGGTGTACCGTTCGGGCGCTGGTCGAGGAGGAGATGCAAGTCGAGGGCGCGCCGTACGCGATCGACAAGGTGATCCAACAGTCCAAGTGGGACACTATCGACATGGTCCAACACGACGGCCACGTCTATTCGAGCAAGCCGCCCCTGTTTCCGACCGTCTTGGCCGGCGAGTATTGGGTCATTCACCGTCTGACGGGCATCACGCTGGCCTCGCATCCCTACTATGTCGGCCGGCTCATGCTCGTGCTGAACAACGTCGTGGCGATGGTTATCTGCCTGCTCGTGCTGTCGTGGCTGGTCGAGCGACTGGGAACGACCGACTGGGGGCGGATTTTCGCCATGGCCGCGGCCGCCTTTGCCACGTTTCTCACGACCTTCGGCGTGGTGATCAACAATCATCTGCCGGCGGCCGCCTGCGCGGCGATTTTCCTCTACGCGGCGGTGCGCATCTGGTGCGACGATTCCCGCCGCTGGCGCTATTTCCTTCTGGCCGGATTCTTCGGCGCGTTTCTGGTTTCCAACGAATTGCCCGCCATGGCCCTCGTGGCTCCGGCAAGCCTGGTACTGCTGGTGAAGAGGCCCAAGCAAACGCTGCTGGCCTATGTACCCGCCGCCGCGATCGTCGCTGTCGCATTCTTCGGCACCAACTGGATCGCACACGAGAGTCTGCGGCCGGCGTACGCGCATCGGGAGGATTGCCCACGGGCGACCAGTCGCGAGGCGATTCAGCAGGCGGTCGACCAAACACTGCGCGAAGCGGGCGACCCGGCCGACACGGAAGCCGTTGCCAAGGAAGCCCAGGCGGCGTTTGCCGAAATGATCGCCGAGGTGTATCAGCGGGCGATCGAGCAGGACCGCGAGATGGTCATGCCGACGCTGTTCATCGAGACGGTGGACGGCACGGCCAAGGCGACGGCCGAGGCGAAAGACCGCGAGGACGTGTTGCAGGGTATTCACCAGGGGCTTGCGGAGGCTGCCCAAGAAGCGGCCGCGTCGACCGAACCGGGAAAGGCCGATCCCAAGCTGGCCGAGAAGGCCGGCCGCGACGTGCTCGACGCGACGTCTCAAGCCGACAACCCCGAGAACTGGTACGACTACAGTTATCACCGCGAGTTCGACGGCCGCACGATCGGCAGCTATTGGCGCAACTGCGAGGGTGTCGACAAGGGCGAGTCTTGCCGGGGAGTCTATGCCCTGCACGTGTTGATCGGACATCACGGGATCTTCTCGCTCTCACCCGTCTGGATCCTATCGGTCGCCGGCGCCTTGTTCTGGATCTTTCAGCGGCAAGATCGACGGCTTCGCGAGTTGGCCTTGGCCATCGGGGCCGTCTCGGCGGTGTGTCTCGTTTTCTTCCTCATGCGTCCGGCCCGCGACTGCAACTACGGCGGCATGACCAGTGGATTCCGCTGGATGTTCTGGTTTGCCCCGCTCTGGACGGTCACCATGTTACCGGCCGCCGACGCCATGTCGCGTCGCCGCTGGACCCGAGCGCTGGCATTGATTCTCCTGGCCACCTCCGCGATCTCCGTCGCCTACCCCACCTGGAACCCCTGGACACAGCCGTGGCTGATGGACTATTTTGAAAGTCTGGGGTGGATTTGAGGCCGGGAATCAAAGGTCACCCATGCGCATACTCATCAGCGGGTCCACCGGGCTGATCGGTTCGGCGCTGGCGTCGGCTCTTCAGGCCGACGGCCACGAAGTGCATCGGCTCGTGCGACGCCGCGCCGACGCAACCGCCCCCGATATCTTCTGGGATCCGCCCAACGAGACAATCGATACGGCGGCACTGGAAGGGTTCGACGCCGTGGTCCACTTGGCCGGCGAGAACATTGCCGGGGGGCGCTGGACGCGGGCCCGAATGGCGCGGATTCGCGACAGCCGAGTGAACGGAACGCGCCTGTTGGCCGGTTCGCTTGCCCAGCTCCAACAGCCGCCCGAGGTGCTGTTGTCGGCCTCGGCGATCGGCATCTATGGCAATCGCCCCGGCGAAGCGCTTTCCGAGGAGAGTACCCCCGGCGAAGGTTTCCTGGCCGACGTCTGCCGCCAGTGGGAAGCGGCGGCGCAAGAGGCGGCCGGCGCGGACATCCGCGTTATCGCGCTGCGGTTCGGCATGGTGTTGGCCGCCGGCGGCGGCGCGCTGGCGAAGATGCTCCCGCCGTTTCGACTTGGCCTGGGCGGACCGGTCGGCTCGGGCCGGCAGGAGGTGAGTTGGATCGCGCTGGACGACGCCGTGGCTGCTATAGCGTATCTCCTGGCCGACAAGACCACGACCGGTCCGGTCAATCTCGTCGCTCCGCAACCGGTGACCAATCGCCGCCTGGCCAAGTCGCTGGGCCGGGTTCTACACCGCCCGGCCCTGATGCGGTTGCCGGCACTGGCCGCACGCATCGTTCTGGGCCGCATGGCTGACGAATTGCTCCTGGCCAGCCAGCGAGTCGTTCCGCGACGGCTGCTCCAAAGCGGCTTCCAGTTCAACCATCCGGAATTGGACGCCGCGCTGCGACACCTGCTGATCCAGTGAACGCGCCGGCCGATTGTCCACGACATCAGCGGCGGCCATCACCCTGTTGAAGAAGGGTCGATCAGGGATTCTCGGCGTATTTGGGAATGGGGGTGCCTGGGGTCGAGCGCAGCGAGCCCCCAGTTTGTTGCGATCTGGGGGCTCATCGCTCGTTCCTCGCAGCTCGACCCCAGGCACCCTCCCGGATTTCCCGATGAACCAACAAAAACGGGGCGAGGAACGTGCCTCGCCCCGAGAAGCGTAACTTGGCGCTTGGCCTCGTGGCTTACACCTTGAGAATGTCGAATCCCTTGCGGCGCTCGCGGCCGAAGAACGACGCGGCCAGCGGGTCGTCGACGATCTTCTCGGCTTGCGGGTCCCACTTGATGGTTCGCTTCAGCCGGGCAGCGATGGCCGCCAGGTGGCAGGTATTCAACGCCATCACGTGGCTGTAGACGTCGGAGACCGGCAGCCCGCCCTCGCGGATGCAGCGATAGAAATTGTTCTTGTGGCCTTCGTGCGGCTTGCCTTTGTACAGCGCGACGCGGTCTTCGTCGGTGTACTTGCCTTCGTCCCAATTCTCCTCGATCGGCTTGCCGGTGATCTTGCCACGGTTGACGAAAATGCGGCCTTTGGTCCCCTCGAAGAGGATCCCGTTTTCGCTGCGGCTGTCGATGGTCATCTCGATGCCATTGGCAAATCTGCACTTCACCGCGTAATCGTGGGCCGTGTTGTAGCAATCGTCGACGGTCGGGTAACCGTTTTCGAAGTCCACCGGGTGGTTGGCGTCGCTGCCGTCGATCTCGATCGGGCCCATGCCCTGCTTGTCGTGCTCGATGGCCCAGGTGGCGATGTCCACGTGGTGGGCACCCCAGTCGGTGAACTTTCCGCCCGAGTACTCGTACCACCAGCGGAATTGGTAGTGGCATCGCTCCTTGATGTACTCGACCTTGGGCGCCTGGCCAAGCCACATGTCCCAGTCGAGGCTTTCCGGCGGTTGTTCCTTGCGGAAAGGACCGCCACGCGGCCCGCCGTTGATGCCGACGGTGATCTTCTTAATGTCGCCCAAGAGGCCCTTCTGCACCATGTTCACCGCGCGGAGAAACTTGCCGCCGTCGCTGCGCTGCTGGGTGCCGATGAAGAAGACCTTGTCCTTGTGCTTCTTGCAGGCGTTGCGGATGAGCTGGTTTTCCTCCAGCGTCAGCGTCAACGGCTTTTGGCTGAAGACGTGCCGGCCCGACTCCAACGCCTCGACGGCGATCTTGATGTGCCAGTGGTCGGGTGTGACGACGCTGATCACGTCGAGATCGTCGCGATCGAGCAGTTTGCGGTAGTCGGTGTAGGCGTCGGCTTTGCCTTTGCCGATGTTGCCGGCGTTCTTCGCGTTTTCGGCGCGGCCGGCGTCGACGTCGCAGACGGCCAGGACATCGCCGAAGCTGGCATGGCCGCGGGCGTCGCCGCTACCCATGCTACCGACGCCGACGCAGCCGATGCGTGGCCGGTCGTTGGCCGAGTCGTTGGCAAACGCGCTTTCGCTCCACCGGAAGTACGGCACCGCGCCGGCGGCGGCACCGGCAACCGCCGATTTTTTCAGGAAGTTACGTCGCGTGGTCGTGGGTTGGGTCATACGGAATCTCCTTTGCTGTGAGTGCGTCTTGTCGAACCTCAGGTGAGGCGGAATTCGTTGGTGGGCTGCTAGGGCCGCGTGTTTCGGCGGTTTCGATACCGCGGGCCGAAGCGTTTATCATAATCCGCCGCCCCTGGGATGTGCAATGTTTCGAGCGATTTTCTTGCCCACGCCCTTTCGTTCCCGCGATCCAGTCCCCCTCGTTGGGTCCTCCTATTCCCTCGCTTCCGCATCGCCGTAGCGGAACCCCCCGGTCTTTTGACTTCGGAGGTTACGTTTTCCGGCCTTCCTGCCGCCAAACGCAGAGCCGCCAAGCGCCCCACAGACCAACGACGGCTACGATGGTCACGAGCCCCCACGTTACCAGAAGGTGCGTTCCCCACCAGAAGTCGATCAGGGAATCGGGGAAGCCGAGCTTGCCTCGCGGACCTTTGGAAATCGCCAAGATGATTCCGGCCGTTGCTAGAGACTGAAAGGGTGCGGCCCAGGTCGGTAGGAACCCGAACCAGAACCGCCACTGGCCGGCGTCGATCTTGGGCGGGTCGACGTGTTCTGTTTTGCGGCCCGTGGCCAGCTTCAGATATTCCTCGGCACGGTTCTTGTCATTTTCGCCCGCGACCCATGAGCCACGCAGCCAGAGAAACGTGAACGCCAGCCACGCAAGAGTCCACCAACCGGCGGAAATGGCCGCGGGCTGGAAATCAACGTACCCGGTCGCGCTTGCCAATAGAACGGCCCAGAACCCGAGTGTGATTTTCCACTGGTATGAGCGACGTTTGTCAAAACGGTCGGTTGCCCATTTGCACAATTCGAGCCAATTGGGAGGGGTTGTTGGTTGGGGCATTGTATTCGACCTCTGTTTTCTTTTCTTGCTCACTCCGCCGGAACTAGGGCCACGCGGAATCCGAGACAGTGGATGCGAGCGCCCGGCGAAGAGCTAAGGCGAAACGCCGACCGGCAGAACGACGCGAAGTTGTGCCAACCGCCGCCACGATACACGCGGTACGAGCCTGTTTTGGGCCCCGTAGGATTGGCCGCCGGGGAATCCTCGTAGTAATCCCCACCGTACCAGTCCTCGCACCACTCCGAAACGTTGCCGTGCATATCGTACAAGCCCCAGGCGTTCGCAAGCTTCAATTTCGCCCGGTGGGGAAACTCCTCGCCAACGTTCCACGCATTCTTGCCGTACCACGTATACGTGCCAAGCTCCGACTCGTCGTCGCCATAGCAGTAACGAGTCTTGCTGCGCGCCCGACATGCATACTCCCACTCCGCCTCCGTCGGTAACCGGTAAGTGCGGCCTTCTTTCGACGAAAGCTTTCGGCAAAACTCCTGTGCGTCCTCGCAACTCACAAACGTTGCCGGATACTCCGGCCCCTCTTCCACACCGTATCTCACATTCGTTCTGCCTCTCCACGGCTTGTTGCCCATCACCTTCTCGTACTGCGATTGCGTCACTTCATGTACGCCCAAGTAGAACGGCTTGGTAATCTTCACCCGGTGTTGCGGGTGTTCGTCCTTAAACAACTTCGCGGGTAAGTCACAAGCCTTCCCCAGCGCCTCGGCCGACTCCCCACTGCCCATCATGAACTCCCCGGCGGGGATCAGCACGAGCTTCATCGTCACCCCGTCGCCAAGGTCCACGGTGATTTCTTTCCGCGGTTTGTCACCTTCGTCGGCAGCGGAAGAGTGAACTCCGACGCACAGCACCAACACGACCGCGGCGATGGTGCCCAAGACGATCCGAGATGCCATTGGATTCCCTCCTGAGTGTGAGGGGAGTGGAGCCTGCTGGGGTCAATTCTGGGCGAACCGGCCGGCGGCGTCAAGTGCAGGAGCGAGGGGGGTTCGCAGGTTGCTGTTGGGTCTTCGTTTAACGCCCAGCCGCAGGCGCCGGCTTTCTCAGCGCTGGACGACCACAGGAGCCGGCGCCTCCGGCTGGGCGTTAAACGAGGCTGCCGCTGCCTTCTCCCGCCGATCGATTACCGTGTTGCCAGTAACATCATTCCCCTCGCCGCCGACCACCGTGATGGGCTTCCAGCCATCCTCGTCGGGCAAATGGTTGCGGATCAGGCAGTTCGAGACGCGCGTGTCGTGGGTATCCAACAACGCGATGGCCGTGTTCTCGCATTCCAAAAGCGTGCAGCCGGTGATGTTCGCGGCGTGACACTCGCGCAAGACCAACCCGCCCGGCGCGCGACGGACGCCGCTGATGTGCAGGCCGGTGATCGTCAGGTCGCGGCATCTTTGCAACAGCACGCCGCCGTTGGCCGACTGCTGATCCTGATACTGGGGATTGCGGTCCATCGCGTTGGGACCGATCGCGAGGTTCGTGCAGTCGACGGCCCGAAGATCGTGTTGCACGCCCTTCCAAAACGTGTTGCCGGTAATGCACGCGCCGCGAACTTTTTGCAGATCGACGTTCACCTGCACGTCGCTCATCACGTTGCCGGTCACCGTCAGGTGCCCCCAGCGGCGGTCCGCGGCGTCGGTGCCGATGAAGCGGATGTTGGCCGAGTCGGGCGCCTTGTGGGTGTGCTGGATGGTGCAGCCGGTGACGGCCACTTCGGCCGTGCCCGAGGTTCCGCCGCGGCCGTCGATCAGAATATTGGCGGTCGCCGGACCGTCGGCCGAGTGGTTGCCCTCCAGATCGCAGCCGGTGACTTGCAGGTTGCGCACGTTCCCGGCGCGCACGACGATTCCGCCGCCGGCGTTGTAGCTGATGTGCGAACCGGTGACGTTGATCTGGTGTAGATTGACATCGTCGAGATAGATCCCGACGCCCCGGTTTTCGTAGAGATGGCAGTCGGAGACGATCACGTTGCGGTTGCGCTGGGTTAGGTGAATGGCGTGCAGCGTCTTGCGAACGACCGTTCGGGAGACGATCAACTGCATTGTTCCGATCGCCTCGATACCGCACGCCGCCTCGTGGGCGCCGACGATCTCGATGCCTTCGATCCGCGGCGAGCGCTGCCGTTGCCAGATCTCGGGCTTGACCGTATGCGGATCGGCCGTGCCCTGGTGTGTGCCGATCAGCCGGATCGTCGGCCCGGGCCCGGTCATCAACAGTCGGGCCGTGCCGGTGCCCACCAGCGACGTGGGCCCGACTCGATCCAGCGCGACGGTCACGGGCCGGCTGATGCGATACGTGCCGCGCGGCAGCCACACGTCGCCGATCTTCGCGTCGACCGCCCGTTGAATGGCCGCCGTATCGTCGGCCACGCCGTCGCCGACGGCTCCGAAATCGCGAACCGACCGCCGGTTCTCGGCCGCGGTGCCGGTGGCCAGGAGATTGCCGATGAGCAGAACGGTCAGGCCGAATAGTCGCATGATGTGGTTCTCCGATGTTCTCGTGGTTTAGCCTAGGTACTTGTACCTCGTTGTTATACACGAATCCCGCCGGCTTGTCCGGCGGATCGTTCGGCTTTTCACTACACCGAGGCTTGCCTCACAACAGGAAATCCCGCCGGCTTGCCCGGCGGATCGTTCGGCTTCTCGCTACAACGGGCCTTGCCTCACAACAGGAAATCCCGCCGTTCTGTAGTAGGAAACCGAATGATCCGCCGGGCAAGCCGGCGGGATTCATGTAGCCCGTGCGTTACGACGCGGAAGCGTCGTAACGAGTTGGAAAACCGCCTTGTACGCCAGTCGAATCTGTGCCATCATACGGCGCCGGGCGGCAGGGGTATTTTCCCGCGGGGTAGCCGGGAGTGCCGAGCCCGTTTCCATGACTCCAAGGTATCGGATACGACCATGAACGAATCAAGACGGATGTGGCTTTCGGCGTGGCTTTGCGGGGTCGTGCTGTTGGGGCTTTCGTCGTCGGCATTCGGCGATGAAGAGCCAAGGTCTAATGGCGAGCAGCCGCCGCAGCCGGCTCGCGAGGTGCCCATCGGCGCTTGGGGGAATCCGAGACAGATCGAAATCGAAGGCGCCGAAACATTCACGCCCGAGGCGATTACCGACGCCCTGTTGGGCAATTGGAACGTGATGCTCGCGGCACATCCCGCGGCCGGTGTGAGCCAGTATGCGGGTGTCCTGCGGGAGACCACGCTGGCCGGCTACCGCAACGAAGGGTTCCCCGATGTGAAAGTGGCGGTCGCCCAAGTCATCGGCGTTGGATCGGACCCCGGCTCCAAGGGCGGGGCGCAGCGGCTCGTTCGCTCGCTGCAACTGACGATCGAAGAGGGGCCTCGATTTACGTGCGGCGAGGTGAAGATCACGGGCGCCGACCGCATGGTGGTCGAGTTACTCGTCGAACGGTTGACCAGACCGTATCTGCCGACAGACGCCACGTCGGTCCTCTTCGAGGGCGTCGACGGCAAGACCGAGGCCACTTGGGTTGATCGCGACGGCAAGGAGGTCGAACTCAAGGACCCCGTCTGGCAACCGGGCGAGCCGGCACCATTTGCCGAAGCGTCGGGCAAGAAACTCCGGCGCCAGATTGCCGCCGCCATGGCCGACCTCGGGTACCATTTCGCCACGTTCGACCCGCGGGTCGTTCCTCGTAAGAACAAGGAGCGTCCGACGGCCGACCTGCGGATCGACATTACCGACGAAGGCCCCAAGGCCGAAATCGCGCGGATCGAAATCGAAGGCAACGAGAAGAACAGCGACCGGGAGATCCTCGAGTATCTCGCCCTGGAGCCGGGCATGGTTCTCGACCGCCAGGAGCAGGTTCGCGTCGCACGGCGGCTCTGGCGGTCGGGTCGATTTGTGAGCTACTCCGTCGAGCCGCAAAAACCGGAAACCGAAGGCGAACCGCTTTGGCTGAAGATCGACGTGGCCGAATACCCCAAGGCACCGCGGTTGAGCGAGCCGCTGTCGGCCGAGGAAACGGCCATGCTGGCATGTCGCGACTGGATAGCCAACCCGGCCCGATGGCAAAGCGACATGATCGTTTCCATATCGCTGGGCGACCGCCCCGGCGCGGAATTCGAAATGTTCGTTTCTCCCAACCGTGGAGTGGCCGCGACGTACGGCAAGCCCGGTGGTCTGGGCGATTTCGATTTGGCGCTTGCGGCGGCCGACGGCCACGCCGGGCTCTACTCGAACACACGGCAGCGCAAATTCGAAACCCGGTTTGACGAGGCCTGTGCCGTGGCCGAGATCAAGCTAAGTATGACGGAAGAGCCGGACGATCCCCGGCGACCGTACCGGCAGACCGTCCATTTCGGCGTCGGGGTAACCAGCGAAGACGCATCGGCGGATGCGCCGTTTCGGCTGCAGTTGAAACTCGACCCGTGCCATTTCCTTGCCATGGTCCACGAGCATGACGCGAAATGCGAAAGTCGGCAGGGAATCTTGACTCTCCATTCCCGGGGGCATGTGTGGCGGGTCGAGGCTTCCTCGGGACGTTTGATCGACTTGGATTTCCGTCCGGAGAAGGCCGAGTCGAAGGAGCCATTCGGTGTTCGGATCCGATTCGAGAAGAACGCCATGGGCGAACGTCTGCGCAAGATCCAAGCGGTTTCGGCCGATTACGCCAACGACTTCGACGATCGCCGTCCGATTAGTACGCTGCTGGGATTCGTCTGCCGGGAGACGATGGCATGGAAGCAACTGGGGCTCGATGCCCGGCAGCTTGCCACGCTGCAAATCGCCGCCTCGGCAATCGATGCCGGCGCGCTTGGGCCGCTGGACGATCTGGTGGCCGACGACAAGACCGACGACGAGGACGAGTTTTCGATTCCCGGCGGACTGGACGGCGCGGGCAATATGCCGGCCGCGTCGGTTCTCTCGGGGAATTTCTGGGGCCGGCTGGCCCTGATGTATGCCGACGACCTCTTCCCTCGCCTGAGCTGGCCGTGGGTCGTGTGGCGCGAGACGGCGCTGGTTGTCGGCGGCGAGCCGCGATATGCCGACCGGACGCTTTCCGCCATTGCGACTTCCCAATCGACCGGGCCGATCTGTTTCCTGACCGTGGCCTCGCTTCTCGATCGGGTTAATCCCAACGCCGCGCATGTGTTTGCCAAGATGGGGCTCGCCCGGCTTTCGCTCGACGCCTTCCGCAACGACTACCGCCCGCTGTTGAACAAGGACTTCCCCATCGGCAAGTCCGTGTTGCACGTGGCCACGGTGCTTCGCGACATGGACGACCCGGGGATCCGGGCGATTGCCGAGTCGCTCGACGCCGAAGAGGCGAAGCGATTCCGGCAGGTCGTCGAGGTGCTGCGCCGCGGGCGCGACAAACCAATCGAAGAAGCACTGGGCGACGTGCTCGACGCGCTCTGGGAAAACGGCCTTCGCGATCGCGTGAAGAAGGCCCTGGAGAGCATCGAGCCGGTCGAGCTTCCCCCCGACTCGGCCATCACCCAAGTGTCGCATGATACGCTGACCCCCGGGTAACCCTCTCGCTCCCGCGATTTGCGTCGTAACGAGGGCCGGGGTGAACTTTTTTCTCCCACGGGCCGATAGAGCTATTGACAGGGGATACGGTACACCCGTACAGTAGCTCGTGGAGGCCCGTTCGCCATGACTCGTCCGCAATCGTTACCGCCAGATGCCCCGGTGGGGGGGCGTTCGGCTGGGGAAATCCATGAGACGTTGCGCCGCCGGATCGCCTGTTTGCAGGAGGCACGGCTGCCAAACGACCGAAAAACCACCAGCAGCGGATGCGGGGCACTGGATCAGTTGCTCCCCCGGCGGGGATTTTGCCGGGGAACATTGACCGAATGGCTTGCCGCCGGATGGGGCCATGGCGCCGAAACGTTGGCCTTCAAAGCGGCCGGCCAGGCATGTCGGGAAGGGGAAGCGCTGGTCGTGCTGGACGCGCAACGCCGGTTCTATCCGCCGGGGGCCGCGTGGCTGGGGATTGCCCCGGAGCAGCTTATTGTCGTTCGCGCTGCCGGCCAGTCGGACAATACCTGGGCGGCCGACCAGTCGTTGCGATGTCCGGGCGTGGGGGCCGTGGTCGTCTGGCCGGAAAAACTCGACGGGCGGACCTTTCGGCGCATGCAGTTGGCGGCCGAGGAAGGTGGCAGCCTGGGCTTCTTGATCCGGCCGCAACGCTTCCAATACGAACCTTCCTGGGCCGATGTCCGCTTGCTGATCGAGCCGTTACCCCCTGCAAATGCCCCCCATGCGAATAGCACTGCCGGACGCCGGCTGAAGATCCGCCTCTTGCGATGTCGCACAGCCGCGGACGACCGTTGCCTGGAAGTGGAAATCGACGATGAAACGTACGCTGTGTATCCGCTTGCCCAACTGGCCCATCGCACGACGCCTCGCCGCGCGGCCGGAGCTTAAACGCCGGCCGTTGGTCCTCTACGAAACCGAGCGGGGGAACCGGTGCGTGGCGTATTGCTCGGCCCCGGCGCGCGCCGGGGGCGTGACGACGGGGATGCCGCTGGCCGAGATGGCCGCGTTGGATATGAAAACGTCGCCGTGCATCGAACCGCACGAGCCGACGGCCGATCGCGACGCGTTGGAGGCAGTGGCCGGATGGTGCCAGCGGTTCAGCCCCACGGTCGGCTTGGAGGAAGCGCCCCAGCCGGAGAGTCTGCTGCTGGATATCACCGGGCTGGCCCATCTGTTCGGCGGCGAAGCGGCGTTGGCGGAGCAAGTGATCGGCGCCTTTGCCCGTCGCGGTCTGGCCGTGCGGGTGGCCGTGGCCGATACGGTCGGCGCCGCCTGGGCGGTGGCCCATTTCGGCACCGGCTCGTTGGTTCCCTCCGGCGCCCCCCCGATGGTGCTGGCCCCGCTTCCGGTCGAGGCGTTGCGATTGCCGCCGAAGACCGTCGAACTCTTGCACAGCTTGGGCGTCTACCGGATTGAGCCATTGGAACGTTTGCCTCGCGACGAACTGTCGACCCGATTTGGCCCGCGGTTGCTCCAGCGTTTGGACCAGGCGATGGGGCGCACGGGCGAGGTAATCGTCTCGCATCGGCCATCGGCACCGTGGCAAACCGAATGGTCGTTGGACTACCCGACCACACGCCGGGCAACGATCGAGGCAGTTTTGGAACAACTGATCGGCCGCCTGGCCGTGCGGCTTCGCAGCGCCGATCGCGGGGCCGTGCGGCTGGAGTGCCGTTTGCAATGCCGGCCGGCCGATCCGCTCACTTTTGCCGTGGGGCTGTTTCGTCCCAGTGCCGCGGCGGGGCATCTCTGGAGCCTGGTTCGCGCTCCGTTGGAACGTCTTCGGCTGGTGGCACCGGTGACGGCCATTTCCGTCGAAGCGCCGATCGTCGCTCGACTCCCCCGGCAACAGCGAAACTTGTTTCCCGACGGCTCGGGCCGGCAACACGCCGTCGATCT
Organism: uncultured Planctomycetaceae bacterium; assembly: GCA_964444795.1. Taxonomy (GTDB): domain Bacteria; phylum Planctomycetota; class Planctomycetia; order Pirellulales; family Thermoguttaceae; genus JABMRP01. The sequence goes on along the minus strand of CAYUIQ010000063.1, from coordinate 14,102 downwards.
GGCCGCGCTGATCGACCGGCTTGGCAGCCGGCTGGGATCCGAAGCGGTGCTCGGCGTACGGCTTATGGCCGACGCCCAACCGGAACGGGCCTATCGTTGCGAACCGTTGACCGCAAAACGCCGGCGTCGTCGCTCGGCCCAGCGGAACGATCCGCTACCGCGACCGCTGCAATTGCTCTGGGAGCCGATGCCCCTGGAGATGGTCGCCATGGCGGCTGGCGGTCCGCCGTCGCGGTTCGATCTCCACGGCCGCGTGTACCGCATCGCCCGCTCTTGGGGCCCGGAGCGAATCGAAACCGGCTGGTGGCGCGGCCGCTCGACCGATCGCGACTACTACCGCGTCGAAACCACCACCGGCCACCGCCTCTGGCTCTTCCGCCGCCTAGCCGACAGCCGCTGGTTTTTGCATGGGCTGTTTTCCTGATGTGGGTGCAAAGACCTCCCCTCTCCTTCCGGGAAAGGGGCCGGGGGTGAGGGCCGCTTGCGGCTGAAAACGCTCGGCCTACCTCCCCCGCTGGGGCTGTCGACTTAGTAAGGGCGAAGCGTCAGCGAGGACGGAAAAGACCGCCTCGCTGACGCTTCGGGTTACGATTCACCACCAAGGACACAAAGGGCACGAAGAGTCTCCCCTGATCGTCCTTCGTGCTCTTCGTGTCCTTCGTGGTGAAAATAAGCCGTTTGCACCCTTGTTGAGGGTCGGCCACGGTGTCCACAGCGCAGCGGCCAATCCGGCCCGCCGAGGACAATGAGTTCCGTAGGGTGCGTCTGGACGCACCACGAATCATGTGCGGTCTGGACGTTGGGACATGATTGTAGGGGGATTAGGTTGGTGGTGCGTCGAGACGCACCCTACAATGGGCTTCACCAATAAACAGGTGCGTCCTACGAAGGGTGGTAAGCATGAGCGAGTATCGACGGTGGTTTGTACCCGGCGGTACCTATTTCTTTACGCTGGTAACACACCAGCGGCGGCCGTTCTTGACGTCGGAACTGGGCAGACAAACGCTACGCGAGGCCATTGCCGAGGTCCGTGTGGATCGCCCATTGTCGATCATCGCCATGGTATTGCTGCCCGAACATATCCACGCCGTGTGGACGCTGCCGCAGGGCGATGCGGACTATTCGACCCGGTGGCGAAGGATCAAAGGTTGCTTCACCCGGGATTACCTGGCCGCCGGTGGTGAAGAAGGCGTTTCGAGCACTTCCCGGGCAAAACGCAAGGAACGGGCCGTGTGGCAACGTCGATTCTGGGAACACGCCTGCGGCGACGAAGATGATTTGAAGCGATGCGTTGACTACGTCCACTGGAACCCGGTAAAGCATGGCCTGGTTCGCCGTGTGCGTGATTACCCCTGGTCGAGCTTCCACAGATTCGTCCATGCGGGCGAATACTTGATCGAATGGGGCGGCACCGACCCCTGCCCCGATTGGAATCAACCAGAGTAGGATGTGTCGAGACGCACCTTGAATCATGTTCGGTCTCGACTTTGGAATGCGGTTGGATTCGTTTTGTTGGGCGACCGCTGTGGAAAAGCGTTTGGGTATGCGTGGTGCGTCGAGACGCACCCTACTGAGTTACCCGTGTCGGATAAGGGCTCGCTTGGAGATCTGCCGGACGCCTACGACGCGGCGAAGATGGTCCCGGCTTTGGAGGCGATCTTGATTGAGGCGTTGGAGTCTCGCCAGAATAGGAAGCGGGGAGATGATCTGGCGGCGGTGGAGTATGTCCAGAAGGAAGACCCCGAGATCGAAAAGAAGAAGGTGAAGGCGACGCTGGATGCGGCGCTGGAGAAGCTCTGAGGTGGTGGGCCCGTTCGGTGTCGTTGCCAAACCAGCGAGCCACCGGCACGAGGCGGGTGAGATTTGTGGTTTGGACGGGGCTCGCGTGGCGTTTCTAAACCAGCCAGGCAACGCGGCACGTCCCGGGGCGTGCCGATCACCTCTTCCGCCGGCGCACTCCATGCCATGCCAGAGCCAGGAGGCCCAAGCCCCATAGGGCGATGCTCGACGGCTCGGGGACGACCAGCCCGTAGACTTGTACTTCGGCCAGTGAGAGGACCTGTTCGCCGGTTCTGCCGGTTCCCAGCAGTTGGATCCGGACCGTGTCGCCGGACAACCCGTCGGGCAAGTCGATACGGAGACTGCCGCCTTGCGCGACGCTGCCGCTGGTGACGAAGAAATCTTCGCCAAAGGTCTCCGAACCGTCCTTGAGGACGGACAAGTGGAAGTTGCTCAACCGGCCGCCGCAGCAATCGGCCCGGTTGTAGAGGATGACTTCGTCCAATCGGGCCGACTGGCCCAGATCGACTTGCCACCAACTGTTCGGTTCGTCCAGTGTGTGGGTGACCGAATTGCCGCCCCACTGGCCGTTGGTGTCACCGTCGACGGCGACCTCGGCGACGTTTCCGCCGCTGCCGATCCGCGTGCTCGACTGGGTGGCCACGGCGTCGGGATTTCGGGCCAAGTTGGCCAGAGGACCGCCGAAGACCTGCGCTTCGGCCAGTTGGAGTATGCCGTTGCCCTCGTTATTGACGCCGTCGAGTTGCACGCGGACGGTGCTTCCCTCGACGCCGAAGGGCAAGATGTAATTCTGCCCGCCGCCGTTGCCCGGCACGTCCACGCCGTAGACCTCGTTGGAGTCGGTATCGAGGACGGAGAGGCGGAAATTTCCTAGTCGGCCGGCGTTACCGGTTCGGGCGTACAAGCGGACATTCTCCAGATGCAGCATCTCGCCGAAATCGACTTGCCACCAACTGTTCTGTTCGGTGGTGGACGCGGTGTGCGTGACCGAGTCGTTGTTCCAATTGCCGTCGGTATCGCCGTCGATGGCGAAGTTGGCGTCGTTGCCGCCGGTGCCCACACGGGTCGACGACTGGGTGGCGAAGCCGAGATCGGGGGCGACGTTGAAGTAGTTGGGCAACTCATCCAGCCGGGCCACCACGCGCGCTTCGGCCAGCGACACGATCCCATCGAGTTGTACCTGGACGTAACGGCCCTCGGTCCCTTGGGGAACGCTGATGGCCTGCCCGAAGAACCGGTCGACCGTACCGGTGAAGTCCTGTCCGTAGACCTCGGCCATGGCGTCGTCCAAGACCGAAACGCGGAAATTGGAAAGCCGGTCCCAGCAGCAGTCGACGCGGTTGAACAGTTGGACGTATTCCAACGGCAGCGTGCTGCCGAGATCGACTCGCCAGAAGCTGCCCGCTGCGTCGGCGGTGTGGCTGACCGATCCGTTACCCCAAGTCCCGTTGGCGTTGCCATCGATGGCCCGCCCGGGAACGCCGCCGGAAGAGGTCGAGGACTGGGTGGCGGTCCCGTAGATCGGTGCCACATTGACGGCGTATCCTTCGGCGGCTGGCTGGACCGAGTCGGCCGGGCTGGCGGCACCCGACGCCAGATCGGCGATTTGGCCGGCCGAAAGGGCTTCGTCCCAGATGGCGTAGTCGTCGATCAACCCGCCGTAGCTGTTGCTGGAATTGACCTCACTGCCGATGAAGGCGCCGACGATCTGCCCGATGGGGGCGCTCGTCGTGCCGCTGTGCCACAGCGTGCCGTTCTGATAGATTTGCGACTGGTTGCCGTCCTTGACGAAAGCGTAGTGGTTCCACTGTCCCTTCCACTTGGTCGAATCCCCTTCCGCTTTGTTGATTCGCTGCGACCCCCCACAGCAACCGCCCACGTCGAAGTAGATATTCTGATTGGACCAGGGCAGGTGGGACATGAACTGCCGCGCGTCTCCACCATTGTAGAAGTCGAACGCGGTGTCGTTTCCTGGCTGCGAGGCGTGCCCGTTGATCCAAAGGGAAGCCGTGGCCTGATTGTTGTCGGTCATCGTACGGAAAGCGCCGAAACCCGCCGAGGGCAGAAACACCCGGGCGCCGTTGTTGGTGGTGCCGAAGTCCAGAGCATAATCGCCGCCGGAGCCGGTGTGTCCGCCGGTATCGGCCGTGTAGGTAGCCACGCTGATGGTGCCGGAGTTGCCACGGCCGCTGGCGTCCGCGGCGACCCCGGGCGTGGTTGCGTCGTTGAAATCCCAGTAGCCCAACAGGCCGGCCTCCGCATCGGCCGCCATCGTCAAGCAAAGAACACCAACAAGAGGCAACGCTGCCATTGCATAGAATCGATTCATGATGCCGCTCCCGAGTGGACGTGGAAGAGAAATCGGATGTGTGCTCACGAACGTACCGCGATCGGCCGGGCGGAACGAGGGAGCGATGCGTTCATTATAATTGGGCTAACCCGGTCAGTACACAAATGTGACAGGAAAAAGCAAAAAAATGAGCCTAATACTCGGGGTGTAGGGGTAAGGTTTAAGCCGCAAGAGGGGTGTGCCCGACGCCAGGATTGACCCGCCTGCCGATCTAACCGATTGGCCCTCGTTACGACGCTTCCGCGTCGTAACGGAAGGCCGGACGCTTTGCGTCCCTGCATCGGTGCGGATCCCAAAGTCGGTGCGATTTCCGCCGCGGCGACACGAAGCGTCGTGGACTTGCGTTCCCACGCGGAAGCGTGGGAACGAGGGCCAGGCAAGCCTACCCCACTTTTCCCACGGGCCGGCTAGCCGTTACTGCTGCCAAAGACCTTCTTCATGGCGTCGGCGGCGGCGTTTTGGCTGGTGGCGGACGTGCGGCTGGCCTCGGCCGTTTTGGAAACGCCGATCATTCGCCCGGTGCGCCGTTCCTCTTTTTCTTCTTCCGTCATGGCCGTTGGGCGGTCGTCGTCGTCGGTCTCGGCCGCTTCTTCGGACTCCGCCGTGGCCACCTGCGAAGTCAACTTGGCGGCGGTCTTCGGGGGGCTCTCGTCGAGCCACTGCATGACGTCGGCTTCGCTTCCGCCGCCGACCGGTTTGGGGGCGGGCTTGGCGGCCGGCTTCGGCGCGGGCGTGGCGGAGCCGCTCAGCGACACCTCGAATTCCAGCGGCCCGACGCGGAGCCGATCGCCCGTCTTCAGCTTTTGCTGCTTCTCGATCTTCGTGTCGTTGACGAAGGTACCGGTTCGGCTGCCCATGTCATGGGCGACGACGATGCCCTTGCCCTGCAAGATCGCACAATGGTGCCGGCTCATCGTATCGCCCCCGGAGCGCAGATGGCAGTCGGAGGCGCGGCCGATGAAGAACTTGTTGCGCTTGACCGGTATGGCCTTCCCGGCGTACTTGCCGGTGGTAACAATCAGCTTGATTTCCATGAGAACCTCAATGCAACGGGGATCATGCGTCATCGCCGCCGGGCGGAGGAGTCTCCTCCTGGCAGCGTTTGACCATGGTCACCTCGTTACCAGCGTCGTTGTAGGTCACTTCATCCATAAAGGAACGCATCAAAGAAAAGCCGCGGCCGTGCCCGGCGGTCAGAACGCTCGGGTCGTCGGCCTCGGGGATCACGGAGACGTCGAACCCCGGTCCTTCGTCTCGAATCACGAATCGTGCCTCGTCGGGGGAGAGCGTCACGTTGACAAAGATCTTCCGCCCGTCGTAAGGCGATTGTTCGCGGCGCTGCCGGATCACGTCATCGGTCGGCGTGCTCTCCTGGGGGCCCAGTTCCAGGTTGCCGTGATAGAGGGCATTGGAGAGGGCCTCCTTCAGCGCCACGCCGATCTGCAGCCGTCCGTTGCGGTCGCAGAAGCCCGTGCCCAGGGCCATTTCCTGAACCAGATTGACCAGCGCGTCGACCAGCGGCGGGTGATTCTCCAGGACGAAATCGAACCGCGTCCCGCTGAGGCAGTGAATCAACTGGTTGTAGCTCCGCTGGGCGGTGGCCAGAGCCAACACGTCGGCCACCGTCTGGGAGAGCTTCTCGGCCAGGCGCGATTTGGGGACGTAACTGGCCGCCCCCTTCTCCAGGGCCTCGGTGGCCAAGAGTTCGCTGCCGAAGGCGGTCACCAGGATGACCGGTACGTCGGGGTAATGCACGCGGGTGGCCGCGACTAGCTCCAGGCCGTCCATTTCCGGCATCTGCAGGTCGGTGATGATCAGGTCGGGAACGGACTCCTTCATGCGTGCCAGAGCCTCGGTGCCGTTGCTGGCGTACTCCAACGCTTGCTGGCCGTTCTGGGTCAGAAGCCCGCCCACCACGCGGCGGTCGACAGCGGAATCTTCAACGATCAGTATGGTCGTCATGTGCCCGTCCTCTTGGCGGATTGGATCAAAACGCAAAGGGGCCTCAACTCCAATCGTCCCGAATCCACACCACTCCAGATCGGGCATTTTAGCAGAACCGGCCACCGGCGTGCTATGCCCCCTCTTTGTTCGGTTCATCCGGCATTATTGGGGAGGGGGGGCATGGCAAGCCGCGACTTGCCGCCGACTGCGCTGTCTTGTAGCATGAAACGGAACCATGATCCGCACACGAGGCCTACTGAAGGAGAGTTCTCACATGAGAAACGTCCGTCGTCGTTCCGTTTGGAAAACTGTTGCCGTGTTGACTTGCGTTGTGCTGGGGTACGGCCTTGCGGCGGATCGGGCGGTTGGCCAGCCGCCGGCCACCTCGGCCGAGGCTGCGTCGCTCCCGCGGGTGTTGATCATCGGCGATTCGATTTCACTGGGCTACACGCCCGCGGTCCGTAAGATGCTGGAGGGTAAGGCCGAGGTAATCCACAATCCGGGCAACGCCGGTCATACGGGCCGGGGGCTGGAGCAGATCGACGGGTGGCTTGGCCGGGGGCATTGGGACGTGATCCACTTCAACTGGGGGTTGTGGGATCTGGCCTATCGGCCGGGCGGGTCCAAAGTCCGCGGGCTGGATAAGAAGCAGGGCCAGCAAACCTGGTCGCCGGAGGAGTACGAAGGCCACTTGCGGCGCCTGGTCAAGCGGTTGGAAGCGACCGGCGCGAAACTGATCTGGGCCAGCACGACGCCGGTGCCCGAGGGCGAGCCGGGGCGCTTTGTCGGCGACGACTTGAAGTACAACGCGGTGGCCGAGAAGATCATGAAGGAGAAGGGCATCACGATCAACGATCTGCACGCCCATATTCGACCCCGGGCGGCCGAATTCCACACGGCGGTGGGCAACGTCCACTTCACCCCAGCCGGCAGTGAGCACCTTGCCCGGAAGGTGGTCGAGAGTGTTCTGGATGCGTTGGGTGAGTAGGGTCTTACCCCTCGGTATTCCTCGTTACGGCGTTTCCGCGTCGGAACGCACGGTCGGACATTTCGCTTCCCCGCGCCGGGGTCGCCCCCAGCGGCACCGCAGCCCCCCCGGTGTAGTGTAAGGAAATATCCTGTCTGGGGGTATTGAAACGGGCTGGCGGATACGCTATGGTACGCCGGTGTGGCGCGGGTATACTTCGCACGCGGGGTGTTTTCCGTGCCGGGTTTCGTGGATGCCGGAGCGTGGATGCCAGAGCGTGGATTCCAGAGACCGGCGGTGTGGCCGATCGGTCGTCGCTTCGGCGAGAGGTTTGCCGCGAAACCGTGAGGTTATCACTACGTGCAAGAGGTTGCTGTCATGCCGCAAGGTGTAATCAAGAGGCTCGTCGCCGATCGTGGATTTGGGTTCATCTCGGGTGATTCCCAGGATGTGTTCTTTCATCATTCGTCCGTTGCCGATGAGGGTTTCGACGAGTTGGCGGAAGGCCAGACCGTGGACTACGAAATCGACAACGAAGGCGATTCCGGTGGCCGAGGCAAAGGGCCGCGGGCCACTTCGGTAAGACCGGCCTGAGTTGCTCCGCGGGAGAATCACCCCGGGGCAGCGCCCGGAGTTTTCTCCCGGGGGTTTCTCGTCGCTCATCTGCTGGTAGGCCGCTGGAGTTGGCTATCGCCGGGTGCGGTGCGTCGAATTGCCGTGCCGCGCGGCGGGCTGTTCGAGTTGGCTATCGCCGGGTGCGGTGCGTCGAATTGCCGTGCCGCGCGGCGGGCTGTTCGAGTTGGGGTCGGATTGTCGGCTGGCGCGACTCGATCGGTATGGTGGTGCGCGCCGTGCCGCTTGAGTTTCTTTGGCCTCGTACGCAGCCCATGGAAGAACTCGTGTGCCACGGCTTGCTTGCAAGCAGTGCCGCAGATCTGAGTATAAGATCCGGTAAGAATACCCTGCTTGCGAGCAAGCAGTGGCACATGTTTCCATTTGTGTCTCCCCGTTTCTGACGGGCGGCGAGACGATGCCGGAGCCCCACGCAATGAAGCCATCCACGCGGCGATCCACGTGTCCCATTTCCAGGATGACGGCCTTCATCTTGGCCTGCTGCCTCGGTAGCGGCTCGCTCATCTGCCACGCGGTTGAGCGCAAGGCGGTCGTTTTCCGCGACGGCAAGTCGGCGCCCGTCGAATTCGCCGCGGGCAAGATCCGCGAAGCGCTGCAGGCAGACGGATTCTCCGCCCGCCTGGCGACATCCGGTGCTCTGCATCCCGGCGATACGTTGCTTCGGATTGTGCTGGCAACCCCGGCAGACAAGACGGCAGCACGGCAATTGCTGCGTACCGTCTCCGGTCGCATCGTTGAACTCGGCCCGCAGGCTTACCAGATCGTCAAAACTAAAGCCGGCGGAACCACGGTTTGGCTGTTTGGCGGAGACTCCCGCGGCCTGATGTATGCCGGACTGGAACTGGCCGAGCAGATCCGCCTGGAGGGAGCCGATGCAATCAGCGCCCGCCGGCACCGTCCATTCATTCTCCGCCGGGGGATCAAGTTCAATATCCCCTTGGACGTTCGCACGCCCAGCTACGACGACACGGGCGACGCCGCCGCGCGGAATTACGCCCCGATGTGGGATTTTGCCTTCTGGGAGGGCTTCCTCGACCGCATGGCCGAGCATCGCTACAACACGCTGACGTTGTGGAACCCGCACCCCTTCCCCTCGATCGTCAAGCTGCCCGATTATCCCGACGTGGCCCTGGATGACGTCTGCGTGACCACCTTGAAGCGCACGTACAAGTCCGGCGCGTGGCACGACCCGATGTTTGTGCATGCCGAGGTATTCGACCACCTCAAGGTGGTTCGCAAGATGACGATCGACCAGAAGATCGCCTTCTGGCGCCGCGTCATGCGGCACGCCAAGGACCGCGGGATCGACGTCTACTTCATCACTTGGAACGTGCTGGTCAACGGCACGCAAGGCAAATATGGAATCACGCCCGAGCAAGACAATCCGCAAACGATCGCCTACCTGCGCCAGTGTGTTCGCGAAACCGTGCTGACGTATCCCGATCTGGCGGGTATCGGCGTGACCGCCGGCGAGAATATGCGCAATCGCAACGACGAATTCGCCAAGGAAAAGTGGCTCTGGCAAACCTATGGGCTGGGCGTTCTTGATGCGAAGAAAGAGCAACCCGACCGCAAGATACGCTTCCTGCACCGCGTCTGGCAGACGGGTGTCGACGGCGTGATGACCGACTTCGGCGAGAAGTACCCCGACACGTTCGAGCTGGGGTTCAAATACGCCCGGGCCCATCTCTATTCGGCGACCGACCCGCCGTTTAGCGACCAGCTTTGCGAAGAAATGAAGCCGCACGGCGTGAAATGCTGGTGGAACCTGCGCAACGACGATCTCTTCCACTTCCGCTGGGGCGATCCCGACTACGTGCGCGACTTCTTGCGGCACTTGCCTCCGGCCGAACTGACCGCCGGTTATCACATGGGTTCCGACGGCTACGTCTGGGGACGCGAGTCGATCAGTCTCGAACCGGACCGCCCAAGGCAGTTGGAGATCGACAAGCACTGGTATCGTTTCATGCTCTGGGGCCGGCTCGGTTACGATCCGACGCTGGACCGGGCGTTTTTCGAGAAGGTCCTGGCGGATCGCTTTCCCGACGTGTCCGGGGGCGATCTGTACGACGCCTGGGCGACGGCCTCGAAGATCGTGCCGCAGGTCACGCGATTGCATTGGTGCAATTGGGATTTCATGTGGGCGGTCGAGGGATGCTTTGATCAGCGTAAAGGATTCCACACGGTCGACGATTTCATCAAAACCGCCCCGATGGAGCGCAGCGGGATCGTTCCCATCCCCGATTACGTGCGGGCGCAGCTTGCCGGCAAGCCGGTCGCGGGAACCACGCCGAACGACGTGGCCGAGCGACTCGACGCTTGGGCCGAACACGCCCTCAAAGGGGTCGCCGGCATGAGAAACGCGACGGCGAGCATGGAGAGGGAGCCTCGCCGCACGCTGGCCGACATCGAGGCCATGGCTCACCTGGGCCACTATTACAGCGCCAAGATCCGCGGCGCGGTTGAACTCTGCGCATTTCGCCAATCGAAAGACGACCGGCGCCGGAAGAACGCGGTGGAAGCTCTCCTCAAAGCGCAAAACCACTGGCAGCGGTACGCCGACGTGGCGGCCGGGCTGTATCGCCCGCAACTACTGGCCCGGACCCGAGTGCTCGATTGGCACAAGTTGCTCGACGACGTGAAGCGCGACGTCGAGATCGCCCGCGGTGCGGCGGGGGAGTGACTTTAGCTGGGGCTATTCGTGAATCAATCGTAACCCGAAGCGTAAGCGAGGAATAGCCAACGAGTTTCCTCGCTTACGCTTCGGGTTACAGTCAACTCGCGAGTGCGACCCAAGCCCCATCACCCTTTCGGTTGCACGGGGTCGGCCACGCTCTCCGGCAGCGGGCCTTTTTGCGGCGGCCACGGTTCGGGACCCGCGACGCGCAGGTAATGCATGGCCGTACGGCCGGAGGCCAACTCGCGGGCTTCCACCTGCCAGATGCCGGGCGGGTCGTTAGACGCGATGTCCAGCGAGATGCTCGCGCGCCCATCGACCGCCGCGTAATGTCCGCTGAACTCGGCGATCCGGCCCTCGGCATCCCGCACGGTCACCTCCAAGGGCACGACGGCTTGCACCGGTTGACCGTCGCTGTCAAGCACTTCGATCGTAAGATCAACGCGTGTGCTCCGCTCGGCTTCCTCCGGTGCCGCGATTCGCACACGGGCAATGGGTTGATCGGTCACCATCAGCACGGTTCCGTCGCACGGGCCGACTTCCAGGTCGAACGTCAATTGGCCGTTATCGCTCCGCGAATCAACTTTCCGGGCGGCGACCAAGTCATAGACGTGTCCGCTCGTGCGATCGACCGTCACGCGGGCCGTGCTGGGCAGGCCGTTCTCCATCACAATGCCGTGCTGTCCGACGTACTGGCCGTACTCGCGGCGATCGTTGACCAAGAAGACGTAGTCGGTCTGGCCGTGACGGCGGCGATAGGAGATGACCTCGGGGCTGTCGGTGTCGACGTAACGGGAGTAGCGGGCGTCGAGTTGACGGCGCAACGAGGCCGCTCGATCGAGCAGCGCCGCCTTATCGGCATCGGCCCGTCCGGTGCGTTGGTAAACCTCCAGCGTGATGTCCGGCTTCACCGCTGGCGTCAATCGCTCGTCGCCGATCACCAGCCCGCCCCGCTTCTGAAAAGTCTCGATCCGCTCGGCCATCGCTTCGGTAATCACGTCGCAATCGGTCATCACCAACACCTTGAAGCCGTCCAGGCCCCGTTCGGCGATCGTTTCATCGAAGACGATCTCCGGCTGTAGATGGGCGTAAAGCAGCACGTGATAGGCGTCGCCGGCCCAACTTCCGCACCAACCGTACGTGCCGCGTCGGGCGAACATCTCCGAGACAAAACTCTCCAGAAAAGCCACGTCGCTCTTCGTGCCGGGTATCTGAAGCAACGTGGGTCCCAGCGGGCGCACCACCTGCCGCACCAGCCGGGCCAGTTCGTGCTGGGTCTGGGGATGGGTAAATCGATAGCCGCCCGGCGGTTCGCAGGATACCAGCGACTGCCAACCGTGATACATGATACCCCGAATGGGCCGGGCGATTTTCGTCCAAAACGCCTCGCGCAGGTGCATCGGCGGGATGGTGATGAACGGCGCGTCGGGCTGTTCGATCTCCCAAGATGCTCGATACGGAAGCGCGTCGGCTGGTGTCTTCGGCTCGGGTGCCGTCTGGCTACGATACCAGATGACTTGCGTCATCTTCATCACTTGTTGTTGGCTGTCCGAGCCGCCGGTCATGGCCAACAGTTCGTCGGTGGCCAGGCCAATGCGGATCGGATCGGGATAGGAATAGGTCCACTGCGAAAGGACGTCGACCGCTCCGCCGCTGCCATACACCGAGGCCACCCGCACCGCCGGATCATGATACGTCCACAAGTCGTCGCGTCCGGTCGACTTCAGTCCCCGGTGCAGCGCTGAATTGAGCCGGTTCCAGCCGTCGCCCTCTTTCCAATACCAGCGATAGTAGACATACAGCGGGTGATCGTCGGCGATGACGCGCGACTCGGGGAAGTCGGCCAGGCGCGTGTAGTCGACGCCTCGCGGACCGACCACCTCGGGCGGAATCTCGAAACCCGCGTGCTCGGCAAAGGCCTTGCGATCGTGCTCGTGAAAGCAGGGCCGGGCATGACCCCGCACTTCGGTATGCACCATCGCCGCGCCCAACGCCGGGTGATCGCCGTAGGTCTCGGCGACCGAGGCGCCGACGTTGTAGCAGTACTTTTCCAACTCGGGAAACAGCCCACAGATGTCTTCCCGGCCGGTGTATGCCTCGCCTTTGCGGTCGACTCGCCGAAACGTCTCGTTCTTGCGCATTGCGGCGCCTGGCGAAAGACTGGCGACCAGTGTGAGATCGGCCGCCAGGGCCATGTCGAGCGACTGCCTGGCACGGTCGACCACCTCGGGGGCGGCCGCTCGGGTCGGCCCGCCGGCGCCAAAGATCTTCGTGTAGTCGGCACCGATTCCCAACACGTGCGTGAACCCGATCCGCTGGAGTCGTTCGATTTCGTCCGCCACGCTTCCATGAATACCCCACATGAGCACGGGCATTTGATGGGGCGGTTTTCTGGGCACGATTTGCACGGAAAAGCGTTCTTCACTGGTAAACGGCTCCGGGGTCTCGACGTCGAGCCGGACGGTGAGCGTGTACTTCCCGGGGCGTATTGAGGTGTCCAGCGGGCAGTCGATCGCGAGCGACTCTTGCGGCCCGAGCGCGGCGAATGTCGTCTGCTGTAGCGTCGTCTCTCCGATCCCGACGCTCAGGGTTCCCGGCCCCAACGGCGACGTTTGGAGATTGTGCAGGATCATCCGCGACGCGGGCGGTGTCTCCATCCGCACGAAACATCGGCGCGAGGTTTCCCACACCAGGGCAGCCCGGCGAAACTCGAGCGCCCCGCGGCAGATCCGCACCTGATCGATCAGCCCGGGAAATCCGTGGTAGTAGCTGCCGACCCGGTCGCCGATGGAAAGTCCATGCCCACCCGGCGAGATGCTCTTGCGGCCGTCGATCCGCCGGCTACCCCATGGGCGGCCGTCGAGGAAGAAACTGCCGGTGCCCGCGCCGTCGTAAACAAACGCAACGTGAACCCACCGGTCCGGCTCGAAGACGGCCGGTCGCGAGTGCCAGGTCGACGACTCCGCACCGAATCCCAGACACGCTCGGAGTGTACGCGTGCCGTTCTTGGCGGCCGGGCCGAGGATCAGTTGGTAGTCGTCGTGGGCGACGTATTTCTTGTCCAGCAGGAAGGCGTCGGGGTAATCGGCGTCGAGTTCGGGCTTGGGGCGGAGCCACAGTTCGAGGCTGAAGGCACCCTGGGGGCTCAGCGAGGGGTGATCCTTCACCATCGCCCGATGACGCTTGTCCTCGACCGGCCAGCCGGGAGCCGTTTCGAGGCACGAGCCGAATCGCCCCTGGGGGCTGATCGTGGCCCCTTCGAGTACCAACGCGTGCTTGCTGGGCGAGGCGTCGTCGGTTTCGGCATCGGCGTTGAATTGCCACAGCCCGATCACATGGGGCCCGGTCGCGTGGTCGCCCGCATATTGGGTCGCCCACGGCTGGCAAGGGAGCGTTTGGGCCTCTTGGGCAAGCGAGTTGCAGCATGCCAACGCTACCGTTGCAGAGAGAAGCAGGCGAACGGTCATGGTGGAGGGCCTTTCTTTGCCCCCCGGCAGAGCCGGGGGCTGAGGGGGAATGCATCCGGCATTATGCCTCGTTTGGGGGCTGATGGCAAACCGTATCGGTTGCTTTTTTCGCGGAACTTGCGGTATGATGGAGGGGGTATGGCCCGTCGGCCGAGGGCACCGGCGATGAGCCAAACGCCCGGAACATGAGGGAGTCCTATCATGGTTGACCGAAGAAGGTCCGGTTTTACACTGGTCGAACTGCTGGTGGTGATCGCCATCATC
>CAYUIQ010000062.1:0-38114 GCA_964444795.1 uncultured Planctomycetaceae bacterium | reverse complement strand
CGGAGGAAGTCGTCAAGCTGCTGTCCGGAACCAAGGGCTGGCTCGGCAGCGGGCGTTTCACCACGTCGTCGACCTACATGGGACCGCCCGACGTGTTGCTGGACGGACGGATCGGCCCGGCGTATTGGCAGACGAAGAACGTCCCCCTGCCGCAATGGATTACGCTCGACCTGGAGAAGCCGCAAGAGGTCGGCCGGGTCGTCATCCACCAACACAGCGCCGCCTTTGTGATGACCGATTACGAAGTGGCCACGAGTATCGATGGAAAGAAGTTTGACGTCGTCCAGCGCAAGGAAGGCCGCACGCCAGTCAAGCTGGTCGTCCAGTTTCCCTCGCGCACGGCTCGCTACATTCGCATCACCAGCCACGGGTCGGCCAATCCGACGTATCCCTGCACGTTTTTCGAGATCGAGGTCGGCGGCTACCGGCCCAAGCATATGCGCAAGATCGAATCGCAGGAGTGGCGTCTGGAGCGAGGTGTGCGCGCGTTGGGTATTCTCGGCGGCCCGGGGGCGAGCGAAACGATCGTCGCGGCGCTCGGCGAGAATCCGCCGGTGGCGGTCCAGTATCGGCCGATGGTTCGCGCCGGGATCCGTTCGCTGGGCCGGTTGCGCCAGGAAGCCGGTTTCGAGGCACTGGTCGGTTATCTCGACAACACGATGTGGGCCCGATGCGCCGCCGAAGCGCTGGGCGATTTTCGTGATCGAAGGGCCGTCGCCCGGCTGTTGGAAGTTTATCCCAAGTACGCCAAGCTACTCAACGGCAACAACCCGAAGGCCGTGCCGCGCGACGACGTGATGGGATTCCCCAGCGAAGACCGGATGCTCGACACGGCCTACTGCATCGAGTTCGCCTTATGCCGGTTGCCGCTGGACAACCCGGCCGATCGCGCGGTGCTTCGCTCGCTGGCGCCGCTGGTGATGGCCAACCTGCAGGGCGATCACGATACGTTCTTCCTCTACGAGCCGGAACCGGGGCATCTGGTCACCCACTGGCTGCTCCAACTGGCCGGCTTGCGTCAGGAGGCATGTGAACAAGCGATGATCATCTTGGGCCAACCGCGTCGCGTACCCATGCCGGCCGACACGGCCGAGATGAAGTGGCCCCCCTTTACCGGCTACCGCATCGCCTCGTGGCTGCCGGCCGTTTGTACCGAAAAAGAAGACCTGCCACGGCTGTTGGCACTGATGGCACACGACGACGGTTGGGTGCGGCTCAACGCGGCCAAGACGATCGCCTGGCAGGGTGATCCCCGGGCGATCGAACCGCTGGCGGTGCTACTGCGCGAAGCGAAATCCGAGGGCGACTACGGTTACAACGGCACCTTTAAGAACGAGGAATTCGACGACCCGGCCCCGCGATGGCGCGAGGGATTGGTCCGGGCGCTCGGGCTATTGGGAGCACACGAACATACGGCGATGATCGCCGGCGTTCTCAACGACCAGGGATCCGTGTTGGGCGTTCGCCACGCGGCGGCCCAAGCGCTGGGCGACCTGGGCAACGACGAGGCGCTGGCCGCGCTGCGCGTCGCGGCCATGGAACACGACTTCCTCAGTATCCGCCACATCGCTCGCGACGCGCTGCGCGCCCGAGGCATCGAACTCCCGCCCGAACCGCTTCAACCGACCCACGCGTCGGCTGCTACCGCGGATGCCACGCCCGCTCATGCCGCGTCGCAAACACCCGAGGCGATCGTCTTCATCAAAGGCGACAACAGCATTCCCAACACAATCGGCACGGTCGAACAGGCCGACCGCTGGCGGGCGACGTACGTGGTGACCGACTCGGGACCCGCGTATCGGCCCGGGCGTAATCTCTACGTCCTGCGACCGCCACGACCCGACGGGACGGTTACCCCGCTGACGGAATTCCCCGACGGCTACGTAGCCGAACACGAACTGTCGTGGGACGCCGGCCACGTAATCTTCTGTCGCCGGGGGCAAGAAGACCCCTGGTGGCACGTTTGGCGGATCAACCTCGACGGCTCGGGTTTGGAACCATTGACCCACGGTCCGTATCACGACGTGGGGCCCGTTTACCTGCCCGACGGACGGATCGTATTCACCACGACCCGGGGCGGTATTCGCGACGAATATCACGGCTACCCCTGCACGGCCCTCTGGGTGATGAACGCCGACGGCAGCGACCTGCACCCGATCGCCACCAACATCGGTCGCGACAACGAGCCGGCCATCCTCGCCGACGGGCGGATCGTCTTCAGCCGGCTGGAGGTCTTTTATTCGCGGAACAAGACGGAGCTGACGCTCCACGCGATTCATCCCGACGGCACGAAGGACGTGGTGCTCTACGGCCCCGAGCGGCGGCAGTTTTGGCGCAGCCTGGACCACGGCCCGCGCACCCCGGCCGACGGGCAGGAAGCGCCGCTGACACACCGCGTGTTGCGGATGACCCAGCCGCAACCGATGCCCGACGGACGCAGTATCGTCGTGGTAACCCAAGGCGGGCTGGTGCTGGTGGGGCAGCGCCGCGATACCGAGACGTTTATCACGCCGGACAACAAGACACGCTCCTACACCACGCCCTTCCCGCTGCCCGACGGACGGATTCTCTGCGCTTCGACGCTCAAGGAATCGGACCGCAAGAAGGTCGATCTGGGGCTGTATACGTTTGATCCCGAGTCGCAAGAGTTGGAGTTGCTGTACAACGATCCGTCGTCGGCCGATTTCGAGCCCCGGCCCGTACTCGCCCGGCGTCCGCCCATGCAACAGGCGACCGACACCCGGCGGGGTGCCTACAGCGGGCGGTTCGTGTGTACTTCGGTCTTCAGCACGCAGGAGGAAGACGTGCCGATGCGGGGTAAGCTGGTGCGGCTGATCGAGGGCGTGCCGGCGGTGACCCGGCATAGCACGCACACCAACCCCGAGCCGGTGTGGAAGAACCACGGGGGGACGTTCGCCCGGGTGTTGGGCACGGCCCCGTTGGCCTCCGACGGTTCGTTCCACGTCGAGGCCCCGGCCGACCGGTTGATGCACTTCCAGGTATTGGACAGCGACCGTCGCGTGATCGGCAACCAGCGCACATGGATCTACGCCCGCGGCAACGAGCTGAAATCGTGTGTCGGCTGTCACGAAAACCCCCACACCACCAGCCGCGGCAACGACCCGTTGGCCACGCACTACCCGCCGATGGACTTCCGCCCCGACGGCACGGAGTTCACTTACCGCGCGAAGGCCTGGTTCAAGGGCCATTTGCCCGGGGAGATTGAAGAACGCACGCGTACGACGCGGGCGGTGAATCTGATGGCGCGGTGAATCCTTGGACTGCGGCGACTCGTCGCCGCTTTCTTTTTCCAATGTGGCCAACAATCTTCGCTCAGCCAGCCAACGATTGCAGCTTCGGTGCATACGGCCATTATGCTGCATTCTACATGACACCAGCCACTACATCTTCAATGACGCAACCAAAATCACGTTTAACCTTCGCGGGTGCGTGCCCAAAGTACTTAGCCACATGCCTCACTACCGTAGCGTAATCCGGGGAAGACCTGCTGTCAGCGAGGTCTTCAGCGTAATCGACAACATTACGGAGGCTGTAGTCGGCAAGAACTCCGTTTCCGGCATAAGAGAATACATCACTGCGAAGGATTCTCGCGACGTCAGATTCGTCGAGTTCTTCAGCACGCGAGGCGGCACGTTCCATTCGCGTGGCCCACTTGCGATTGTGGAATGCGGCGCCGACATCATGACAGATTTCGTGGATAAGAAGAGCTCGAACTCCGGCGTGAGACATTCGGATGAGCGCGAGTCTATCGACGTAGATCGTTTTGGCACCACCATCACAGAACCCGGTGTTGTTGCGACATCGGTCGACATCGCCAATTACGGCAGTCCACTCACGCCGACGGTCCCAACGCGGAAAGTACAAGGAGCGAATTTCTTCAAAGATAGCGTGGATTGTCATGCCGTATCACGTTCAAGATAACTCACTGAGAATTCCTTGGTCGGTTCATCCACTTGCCAGATACACTTCCTTTACGGCCGATGGTATTCCTGCATTTCCTGTTTTGCGCTTAAGTACTCTCCGATACCAGTTGAGCAACCATCAAGAAGATTCAGGATCTTGCGGCCAGCTTTACAGAAGTGCTCAAGGTTGACTTGTTCATCTGAGCCGAAAAATCGTTCTCCATCTTTCGATATGGGGTAGCGATGCTTCTCTGCACTCTGGTCATTCTGATCCATTTCTTTGATCAGCGTATCAACAGCACGCAGATCGTTTTCAGGCCCGCTTTCCCAGATCTGTTCGAGAAGCGGCCTCAACTGCGACCAGATGTGATTAAGGCCATGGCCCTTTTGAAGCCCACCCGGCTTGTCGAGAAGTTCTCTGGCCATAAGCAAGGTGTACTTCAGCGCCAACTCGATGGCATGCCGATAGAGGAAGATGACCGGATAAACGATTCTGTCGCGATCTACCCTCGTGGAATGGGCGACCGTAAGCTCTGCGGCGGTTGCGTAGCCGTCGGCGTAAACCATCCAGTCCGCTTTCCATCGATTGATGTGGGCGGTCGTCGAGTACGGCCCAGCGGAGCTAAATAGACGATCACCCAGAGCCGGCCAGAGGAGATTGTCGTTCATCGTTTGTACTCCGTGAGGTTTGCCAACAAAGAACGACACAGCGGAATATGTGTAGGTTCGTGGTGGTGCCCAGTGACTGCCTATCGAGAAGCCCCAAATTGTTCATCGGGCGGGCCGCTTCCCGATAGCGCCCCCATCCGATGGTAATGATCCTAGCACGTAAGTCGCGGGGGGGCAACGGTCTAGGGGCACGAAAAGGCAACCCTGGAAACCATTTTGGTTAGCCGGTTTCCTGTTTCCTGCTTCACCCCTCTTCCTCCAACTTCCGCAAATGCTCTTCCGGTGTGGCCGCGAGTGGGAGCGGTTTGGGTTGCGCCGGACGAGCGGTTTGCGGATCGAGTCTTCCGTCGGCAACGCCGTCGGCCATATCGACAATCTCCTCCGGAAACGCTGAACTCACGAGGTGCCAAATGCACGCGGCCATACGTTGATGGCCCGTTTGCGATAAGTGAATTGTATCCACTGTAGAACCGTCCGCGGCAAGAACGGAGAGGAACACGCGTTTGGGGACCAGCGACACGTTGTGTTTCCGGGCGAGCGACCGTTGAACTCGGCCGTATTCGTGGTTCAGTGGTGGAAGCGGCAATTCCAGCATGAGGACTTGCCGGCCCGGTGAGCTTACGTGCGCCAAAAGGGCGTCCAAGTCACGGGAGAATTGAGCCGATGAAGTTGAGCCAAGCAGATCGTTGCCGCCGATTTCCAGAACGACAACCGGGGAAGCGATTTGCCGACCTTTGATCCGTTTCAGGGCGGAAGCCGCCGTTTCGCCCATGTGCGACATGTCTTGGACCGTGAGATTGTGTTGCTCGGCGAGAATGTTGGGCCATCGATCCGACGTATCGTCGCTGCCCATGCCCGCAGTCACCGAATCGCCGATGACGGCCATGGATCGCGATGCTACTGGGTTCAGTGTCGGCGTCATGTGATACGGAACTTCCAGTGCGACGGCAACAGCCCACGCGGCGATTACCGCAAATGCCGACCACCGCCGCCACCGCTCGATGTATCGCGAGACCGCCCAGGCGGCCGTAATAACGAGGGCAACCGCGTAGTACCAGTACGGAATGGCGGTCGACGATATCGTGATTGCGACGGCACCGATCAAGAATGCCAAGACGGTGATGCGCCGGACGACGGGCTTCGATCGGGTGGATGCAAGTGCGGCGATGATGATCAACGCGACGCCGGTGAAGAATACGTGACCGCTGGCGACGTGGTAGACGATCCCGTTCATCGGTGTGCTTCTTGCCAAGTGGCTTATTGTCTATCGAGCAGCCGCAAATCGATGATGAGGCGCGCCGCTGCCCCGTAACACCCCCATCCACTGGTGCTGAGCGTAGCACGCAAATCGCTGCGGTGTCAAGCATGCGCCACCACGCGCGCCCGCGCTTGCCTGGCAAGCGCGGTGCGCGCGTGTTGTCGGGCGTACGTCCAGCGTCGGCAGCGGCTAGCGTTGCCGCAAACCGGGCAGTACGGCGTCGGTGGGGCTGACGATCGTGTTGTCGTGGGACATCACTCGCCCGGGGCCGACGAAGTACGTGTGGAAATCGGCTACGATCAGGTTATAGGTGGGCAGCGCCGCCCCCGGGCCGACCGCTTCCACTTCGCAGGTTTCGCCGACGCCGTACAGTCGGCTTCCGGCTTTCATGCGGCGAGCATGTACCCAGCCTTCGCCGGCGACCCAGAACCGGTGCCCGCCGCTGGCTTCGATCGTTTGTCCGGCGACGGTGACCCGGACCACCGGTGCGGCGGGTCGCTCGGTGGTTCGCAGCACCGGCTTGTAGGCCAACTCGCCCGTGTCGGCGTGTTGCGCCAGGACCATGTCCCCTTCGACAATTTCCTCCACCGCGACCGGCCCTCGATCCGTCCAGATGGGAGTGCCCGTAGCCAGGCAGTCCAGACCGCGCCGCGAACTGGCCGACCGGGAAGACGACTCCGAGGGAAACGTATTAAACGGCAGCCGGTCCATCGGCAGCGGTCGTGTGCCTTCCAGCGAGACGGTTTCCGTGCGGTACGACTGGCGCGTCGGTTTCTGTCCCTCGACAAACACCTCGTTGTACTCGTTCCACCACTGCCACCACTGTTCGGCGGACCAGGCCGGCTCTTCTCTCTCGGCCGCGCCTTGGCCGGTCGTTTCGACGAGCACCTCGCGGATGCGCAGATTGGTGATCCGGCTGGCCGCCGTCTGTTGCTCGATAGACTCGCGGCCTTGTCCGCCGCTGGGGACCATGTTCAGAGCCTCCTGGAAGGCCCGCTGCCGGCTACCCCCGGGCACGGAAACATAGCGATACTCCGTGTCCAGTACGGCCAGTTCCGCGTGTTCCTGACCTTCGCGGTAGAACGTCTGCCGATAGAACAGCCGCCCGTCGGGCCTTTGAAAGAGATTGGCCCGGACTTGCGGCTCGGTATGCAGCGCCGCCAGCAACACGGGCACGTACTGATCAAAGGTCCGCGATTTGAGTTTCTCCACGGCCAAGGCGCGTATGTGTCCCGAACCGGCGAAGACGGCGTGCCGGGCCAGCGATACGGCCGCCTGATGCGAAGCGATCGTGCCGAGTTTCTCGACCACCAGCACGGCTCCGGGCGGTGCCATGCGCTTCATAATCGCCCGATCCCGATCGCTGATCTTCCGTAACGCCGGAACAGCGCCCTGACTCAACGCTCGCACAGGCGCGACGGCCGGCTCTCCCGGCGGTGTTTGGTAGGATGCAAATACGAGTTCCATGGCCGGGATCGCGTCGGGATCATTGACGGCGTTCCACGCGCGCATGGCCTCCTCGTGTTTTCGCAATCTCCGAAACGACAAGCCCGCGTCGACCGCCAACACGTCGCGGATCTCCTCCAGTTGAGGACGCCACGTTGCCATTGCCGCAACAGCACTCTCCGCCCGCTCGGCCGCTTGGCGGATCTCGTCCGGCTCCAGCCACGATCCGTCGACGTTGACGTGGCCGAGTTTCTCTCGGATCTCGATATTCTCGGGATCAAACTCCAGGACCTTGGTGAGGTGGGCGCGGCGCTGCTCGACGAGACTACGCTCGGTACAGTACATCGCCATTTTCCGCTGACGTTTGCCGGGCGATAACGACTCGTCGTTCAATACCTGGTCGCGCTGCCGGCGGTAGACGGTTTGCTGGTGGCTGCCGGCGTTGCGCGCGGAGACCTCGTCGACGTGGAGCCATCGATTGTCGATCTGAACGTGTCCGGTGTGCCAATTGGCAGCCGGGTCGTCGGGGGATCGGGCCAGCGTTTGCCGAAGCAACGCATCGCCACCGGTCATCCCGTCCAGCTTCATCCGCAAGGCTTGCTGGACCTGTTGCTCCGTGATGCTGCCGGTCTTCCGTGGCGGTGTGGCCAGAGCGACGGCCGGGACCAGACAGACCGCCAAGAGGGCCGCGATTGCGCCGGTCACGCCGTGGGAGCGTCCCGTCAGGGGCGCGCACCGATAACCTCGGACATAGTGCATGATCTTCCTCTCCATTCCAGGGGTTCTGGGAAAACCGCAAGACGACCGGATCCTAAGGACTCGTTATTGAGTAACACGGAGACTGCCCCGATTTCCGTGCAGCGAAAACAGGACGATCTTTCAGGAATTCGGAAAGTTGTTTCGCGACGAGTTCTAAGTGCCGGTCCAAGGGACACTTCTCTTCCAGCGGTTGGTGGGCGAAAGATTTGGCGGCGGGCGGGCCGAATGCCAAGAATGGGGGGATCGCGCGGCGATAGCACCCATCGGGCACGATCGAAATCGCGCGTTGCCCAACGCGAACATGGCTTTCTCCCCCATGTCCCCCAAAGTCCGACCGCGCTCGGTTTCCAGCCTTCCGTTGAGGAAGCCCCGGTGCGCAGCCTGCCGTGCCCGTCCTTGTGTGCGAAAACTGTTCCCTTTGGCAAGCTATCCCCAAAACAGCCCGAGCGATTCGCAAGAATCATCTATTCTGCAAAGAGTTGCGAGAATCGCAGTAAGAGTGCCGCGGACGGATCGGGGCAGTGGAATGGTCCCGTGCTGTCGTCCGTGTGACTGCACTTTTTGTCGATCTGACGACGGGCCGCCGGCCATCGACATCCAACTCCGCGAAGCTTCGATGACGGCTTGCTACGCCAACTTGCTACTCCAAGGCCGGGCCGGCGATCCGCTCGCCGCGCTGCTGGCGGGCCTGATCGGCCGGGTCGAAGGTGCCGTAGAACAGCGCGTTGGCGTCCATCCAAGTGACCAGCCGCCGCATGTCGTCGCGGTCCAGCTCGACCTGGTAATGGTCCGGCTGCAACAGCTTCATCAGCCGGCTTCCGCGGGCGCCGAAGAATCCCGGCTTGCTGACCGGTTCGCTGTTGACCTGGCGAAAGTCGCCCGGACGCCCACCCCATGCCGAGTAGGCCACCAGCGGCGCAAGCGCGTTGTACGACACGGTGTAACGGCCGGCCGGCTCGCCGGTGAGCACGACACGGCCCTCGGGCTTCTCCCGATTGTGGCAGCGCACGCAATGTGCGTCGAGCACCGGTTGCACGAGCCGGGGATAGCTCAGCGGCCGCGATCCCTCGGGCCCCGGTGCGATGGACGAGGGCGAGCGCGACAGGGCCAGCGCCATGGGTCCCGTGGCGGGAGTCATCGCGCGCGGTTCGTGGCAGCCGACGCAACCGGCGTGTTCGCCACGCTGGAGATACACAGCGCTGCGCATGATCTGGACCGCCTGGCCCTGCTCATCCAGCGCCTGAAAGGCCAGCGGCACTCCCGCCGGGGCGGTGAAATAGGCCGAACCGTCACGCTCGACCGGCACCGTTCCCAACACCTGCTTGCCCGGCGAAGCGTTGGGAAGCCCCACCGGCGGCGTGTTACTGTGCGGCGTCGATTTGGGCAATATCTGTACGATGCGAAGCTGCTTGACGGGCTCCGCCGGCAACGACGGCCATGCGGTGTGGACGTTCTGCAGGAAGAACGTGCCCTTGCCCTTTTCCGGTTCGCCTTTCTCCGGCTCGTCGCACACCGAGGCCACGGTGTCCGATTGCCTCCGCGGCGACAACGGCATGGGCCAGAGACTCGAAATCTCCGCATCGCGGTAGAGCAGTTCCTTGTTGCCGAAACAGTCGACCAGATAGATGCCGAACATGTTCGGCCGGTTGCCCGTCGGTTCGCCGATCAGCGGGTCGAAGCTGTAAGCGGCCAGGAAAACCTTCTCCGAAAGGGGCCAGGCACTTCGATAGCAATGCCCCGGCCAACGCGCGGCCTCCGGCGGGACCGTCACCGGACCGGTGACGCCGACCGGTGCGTGCCAATGGCCGCCCGACTCGCGGATCACCGGCGTCTCGCTCTCCGGGAAGAGCGCATCGGGCGTGAGTCGCGTGATCGGGTCCAGGCCATCGAGCCCGCGGCGCGTGTCGAGAAGAATGATCGATCCGGCCGTCATCGCATGATGGGCCGCGGCCGTGGCCATGACCCGATGCGAACCGGGTATCGCCCGGGCTTCCCAAACGCCGACGGGGTTGAGCGTGTTGTTGCCGTAGAAGATCCGCACGTCGGTCCCGTCGGGCCGGGTCGTCCAGAGTTGTTGGTAATGCACCGCATGGCGGTCGATGTAATCCCACCGCGTGTAGATCACCCGGCCGTCGCCGAGCACCGACGGATCCCATTCGTGCGTTTCATGGTAGGAGATCGGATGCGGGTTGGATCCGTCGGCCTCGGCCCGGGCCAGCGTGTGGACCCGGCAAGGACCGCGCCCGCACCGGTGAAACCCGCCGCGCCGCGTCGAGATGAAGAGCAGTTTGCCGTCGGGCATTTCGCAGGGCGAGAAGTCGTCGACCGGACCATCGGTCAGTTGCCGCAAGCCGGTGCCGTCGGCTGCGACCTCGTAAAGATGGTAGAACACATCGCCGTGGGCGTCCCGGTTGGGCGGCGGCTTGTCGACGCGGCAATAGGCAAAGAGAATCCTCCGGCCGTCGTGCGAAACTTCGGGATGCAGGTAACTGCCCAGGGGCAACTCATCGGCCAGTTGCCAGTGTGCGAACGACTTGCCCGGCTCTTGGAGCACAAACAGCCCGCCGCCGGGCCGTGCGTCACGTCCCAAATACTGCGTCAACTGATGACTGAACGCCGACGGGACCCGTTTCACAAACACCAACGGTCCGGTCCGGGCCAGCGGGTTGGCCAACACGATCCGCCGCCGTAACTGGTGGGTGCGGAGCCAGAGCGATTCCCACGCCTGCTGGCCGGTCATCGGGTCGGCCGACAGTGCGTCGAACTCACCTCGCAGCCCTCGCCACGCTTCGCCAAGCGGGCCGACCTGCACACCGGCGGCCGAAAGTTCGGCCAACAGAGCATCCCCCCGCGGCAACGTTCGCTCGATCGCCTCGGCATAGCTACAAGGCATCCGCGGCGTGCCGATGCCATCCTGCATCCGCCAATCCCGCTGGAGCGCCGCTTCCTCGATCGAATCCGCCTGGCAGAAGCCAGCCGGCCAGACCGACATCACCGCCAAGACGAGCCATCGCGGCAAATCGTGCGTGTTCACCAGCGTTCTCCTACCCGGGAAGTCTATTGGGGTGCCATGGGCGGCTTGTCCACCCTTGTCTTTCAGGGATTCGGCAAGGGTGGACAAGCCGCCCATGGCACCCGCCAGGATATCGTATCTCCAACAGCGAGGAAAGCCTTTCACCGGGCAGATCGTTGACGGAGGATGACGGGCCGGATATCGTGAGTGGCAATGAGGCGGTCCGTCAACCAGAAGAACCCTTCGCCACCGGAGGCACGTCCATGACCCGAGCCACACACATCGCCGTCGCTCTTCTCGTTCTGGCGACGACCGGAACGGCCATCGCGGCGGAGCCGTCCGATTGGAAAGCCGGTATCGCGGCGGTGAAAGTTACGCCCGAGGGGCCCATTCGCATGGCGGGTTACGCCTCGCGGAACAAACCGTCCGAGGGCGTGCTGATGGACCTGTGGGCCAAGGCTCTGGTGTTGGAAGATGGCGATGGCCGGCGGGGGTTGCTGTTGACGGCCGACCTGATCGGTTTCAACAAGCAGACGAGCGAGTCGCTCTGCCGGAGCGTCGCCAAGCGGACCGGGCTGGCGCGCGAGCAGATCCTGCTGAACGTCTCGCACACCCACACCGGCCCCTATACGCAGATGAGCCGCTACTCGCGCAACCCGATCAGCGACGACCAGCAACAGGCCGTCGAACGATTCCTTGCCCGGCTTCACGAGCAACTGGCCGACGTTTCGGCCCGGGCGATGGCCGATCTTCGCCCGGCCCGGCTGACGTGGGGAAGCGGAACGGCCCCGTTTGTGATGAACCGCCGCCAGAAGACCGACGGCGGCGTGCGATTGGGTGTCAATCCCGAGGGGTTCACCGACAAGGCGGTGCCCGTGCTGCGGATCGACGATGCCGACGGCGCGATGCGGGCGGTCGTCTTCGGTTGCGCGTGCCACAACACCACGCTGACCGGCCAGCATTACGAGATCTCCGGCGACTACGCCGGCTATGCCCAGCAGTATGTCCAAGAGCAACACCCGGGCGTGCAGGCGATGTTCGTGATCGGCTGTGGCGGCGACGCCAATCCGCATCCGCGGGGCACGGTGGAAAACGCCAAGGCACACGGTAAGAGCCTGGGCGGCGAGGTCTGCCGCGTGGCCGCCGGCAAGCTGCATCCGATCAACGGGCCGCTGCACACGGCATTGGCGTGGCCCGAGTTGCCGCTGGCCCCCGTCCCGCCGCGCGACCGGTTGAAGCAGATGGCCGCCGGCCCCAACTACATTGCCTACAACGCCCGGCGAATGATCGAAGTACTGGACCGGGGCGAGTCGCTGCCCACGCACTACGCGGCCCCCGTGGCCGTCTGGCAGTTTGGCGACGACCTGACCCTGGTGGCCCTGCCGGGCGAAACAGTTTCCGATTTCGTGCCCATGGTTCGCCAGGTGATCGGCCACGAGCGGCTTTGGATTGCCGGTTACTCCAACGAAGTGTTCGGCTATCTCGTCTCGGCCAAGGTGATCGCCGAGGGCGGTTACGAAACTCGCGGCCTGTTCGACGCGATCGGCTTTTTCACCCCCAAGACACAAGACGTCGTCGTGGCCACGGTACGTACCCTGGCCGAGAAGTGAATACCTTTCTGGACCCGCGGAGCACATCCCATGCAAAACACAAACCGGCGTGAGTTTCTCAGGCGTTCGGCTGCGGTGGCCGGCGCGACGCTAGCGGCTCCCGCCGTGGCCCAGAGTCAGGCCAGCGCGAACGGACGTATCCGTATCGGCCTGTTGGGCCTGGGGGGCCGAATGCGATCGCACGTCCGCGCATTGGCCCAGATGACCGACGAAAACGTCGAGATGGCCGCCGTTTGCGATTGCGACCAGAACAAGCTCGACTCCGTCGGCAAGCTCTATCCCGAGCTGGAAGGCAAGAAGCTGGCCAAGCACGCCGACATGCAGGCCATGTTCGACGACGAGTCGATCGACGCGGTCAGCATCTCGCTAGGCGACCGCTGGCACGCGCTAGCAACGATCCGGGCGTGTCAGGCGGGCAAGGACGTGTACGTCGAGAAGCCCGGCGCGCACAACCTCTTCGAGAGTCGCCAGATGGTCGCCGCCGCGCGGAAGTACCAGCGGATGGTGCAGCACGGCACGCAGAACCGGTCCAGCCCCAATATCGTCGAAGGCATCGCCAAACTCAAAGAAGGCGTCCTGGGCGATCTTTACATGGCCCGGGGTATCGACTACAAGATTCGCGGCAACCTGGGGCGCATTACCCCCAGCGACATCCCGGCCGGATTGGATTGGGACCGCTGGCTGGGACCCAAGCCGATGCGCCCCTACAGCCAGTTCTGGCATCGGCGATGGTACTGGAACCTCGAACTGGCCAGCGGGTGCTTCGCCAATCAGGCGGTCCACGAGTTGGACGTCATCCGTTGGGGGCTCGGCCTGGATGCCCATCCAACGCACGTCACGGCCGCCGGCGGGCAGTACGTCCACCAGGACGCTCGTACGTCGCCCACCCACGTGGCGATCACCTATCAGTTCCCCAAATCCCGGCCGGCGGTCACCTACGAGCATCGTTCGTGGTACACCAACAGCGAGGCCGGTTTCCGCGACAAGTATCCGTTCGTGCAGCCGAATTATCCCGTGGGAACGATCTTCTTCGGCAGCGAGGGGTACATGATCTTTCCCGACTATAGCAGCTACCATACGTTTCTCGGCCCCAACGGCGAACCCGGCCCGAGTAAGACCGAAGAGGGGCACCCGATGGCCGATTTGCCCCATTTCCAGAATTGGATCGCCGCGGTCCGCAGCCGGCGCCACGAAGACCTCGCCGCCGACGTCGAAGAAGGGCACAAGTCGATGGCGCTCTGCCTGCTCTCGCGCACCGCCTACCAAGTCGGCCGTTGTCTGAAATTCGACCCGGCCACCGAAAGGGTCACCGGCGACGACGAAGCCAACAAGCTGCTCAACGAGCCCGAGTATCGCCAGCCGTACGTCGTGCCGAAGACGGTGTAACCCGCAGCGGTCTCTATTGCCCGTTTTCGATCCGCCTCAGAGCCGCTTTGGCGGAGTCGCTGAGGAATGGGAAGTTCGGTACGGCCGCGACTTCTCGCAAGGCCGGTACGGCTTCAGCCGCCCGGGGACCCAGGGCCTCGAGTATCTTAATGATCGAATGGACCAGTGCCGAGTCGCCATCACTCAGCGCCGCGGCCAACTCCGGCACGTGCGCCGCGGTCTGGTCCAAGTGCTTACCGAGTGTGGGCACCACGGCTTGTCGGGCCGTCACGTGAAAGCGCCCCTCATCAGACAACGCCGCGGCGAGATACCCGACAGAAACGTTCGGTTCGGCGACCTTTACCAGGGCCACCAGGGCGTGGCAGCGGACCGGGGCCGATTTGTCATCGAGCCGCTCCAGGATCTTTGGGGTGGCGGGTCGCGCGTCGGGGCCGATTGCCCTCAGGGCCATCAGGGCTCGACCGCGTACATCCGGATCCTCGTGCCCAAGCAGGACGACCAACCGCGGCACGGCCGGTTTGGCCGCGGGGCCGATGTTGATCAAGGCATCCAGGATGTGGCGGTGCGTGACCTCGTCCGCCGTCTCCGGCAACAGGCGTACCAGTAGCGGAACAGCCGGCGTGGCGGACTCGCCCATCACGGACAACAACTCGGCGGCGCGACGGCGCTTCGCCGGGTCACCCGAAGCCAAATCCTTGGAGATGCCGGGTATCGCAAGCGGCGCCAGCTTGCGCAACGTCTCCGCGCTCCGGGCGGTCGACGCGTGGATCGACCCGACGTGGACGATCTTCCGCAACGGGTTCTGGGTGTGGCGCGGCGTGGACAATCGCCGATAAACA
The DNA here is from genome assembly GCA_964444795.1 of uncultured Planctomycetaceae bacterium. Taxonomy (GTDB): domain Bacteria; phylum Planctomycetota; class Planctomycetia; order Pirellulales; family Thermoguttaceae; genus JABMRP01. The sequence continues at coordinate 23,211 of CAYUIQ010000062.1, read as the reverse complement.
TCCACCAGGGCCGGGACGGCGTCAACGGCTTTCGGCTCTAATTTCGTCAGCGCAATGCTCGCACCGTTATGAACGTGGCTGTTCTTGTCTTCCAACGCGACGATCAGCCCGGGCACGATCTCCGATGCTCTGGAAGGGAAGTGCTCCAGGCCGCGGGCCGCGCGATAGCGGACGTCGGGGGAAGGGTCCTCCGCCAGAAGCTTCAACATCCGGGGGACGAAGACCTCGCCCTGTTGGCCCCAGTTGGCCGGCCAGTAACATGCGTAGGCCCTCACGCCAGCGGTGGGATGCCGCAGCGCCTGGCCGATGGCCATGGGGTCGATCGCCAATACGGCCCTCGCCGCGGCGTTCGGCACCCGAGTGTCCTCGTCAGTGAATGCCTTGAACAGGGCTGGCAGTGCCTGGCGCGCAGCCGGCCCGAATGTTCTCAGCCACATCGCGGAATTCTGACGCACTCCCCAGTGCCGATCCTTCAGGGCTCGGACAAGAAGCGGAAGGGCCAGTTCGGGATGGTCCTTGTTCCTGCCCAGTGAATCGACTGCATACAGGCGGACCCACATTTCGTCCGACTCAAGCGCCCCGGCCAGGGCGTCGATAGCCGGCTTCCCCATTCTGGCCAGGGTCTCGATCGCCACCGAGCGGATCGGTACTTCGCTTGTCCCGAGGAACTCGACCAATACGAGTGCGGACTCCGGGGCGCCGGGACCGACACGGCGCACGGCCGCGGCGGCGGCCATGCGCACGGTTTTCTCTCGGTCGCGCAACAGGGCGATCAGATCGCCGGCGGCCGCTTTGGCGTCCAGTCCGATCCAGCCCAGGGCGTTGATGGCGGCCAGGCGAACGTCAATGTTCTCGTGTCCGAGGAGCTTCTGCAGGTGCGGAACCGACGGCGCCCCGATGCCCGCCATCGCTTGGGCGACGGTCCGCCGATCGACCACGTTATGCATAAGCATCCCGGCCAGCACCCGTGCCGCCGGGGCGGCGTCCGGTCCGATCTTACCAAGGGCTTGCACGGCCGCCAGACGCACCTTCGGAGTGTCGTCCAACGCAGCCATCAGGGCTTCGACGGCATTCCGAGCGTTTGGGCCCAGCGAGCCCAGTCGCCGAGCCGTTGCGACTCTCGCCGCCTCCTCGCCGGAGCGAAGCTGTCCCACCAGCGTCGCGACCCCTTCGTCGGCACGAGCCGCCGAGCCGACAGAGGCCGCTAATATCAGGAGTCCCAGCCAGTATCGCAACATGGTTTCACCTTCGGACTCGATTGGGAACTACAAGTTCTTAGACTCGCGACGGCGCAAGAAGTTCCCCAGTTGCCCCCACCACGGCCGACAACCCGGTCGCGGAGGGTACTGGTCGTCGGTATAACACGCGCCGTGCGTGCAAACGCCTTCTTTTCACCACCAAGAGCACGAAGGACTGCCGCCGGAGGCTCTTCGTGTCCTTGGTGGTCAACAATACCGGCAGATTGCAGACCTGCCCCGCCCTTTTCTGGCCGCTGCTAACCCTCCCGCCGCGCGGCGAGGATTGCGTCGAGTTCGTTCGTCAGCCGATCGACCACCTCACCGTAGGAAAAGGCGCCCAGCGGCTGTCCTCCGCGTTTGAGATTGACGTATTTTGGACCGCACCAGAGGCCCAAGTCGGCGTCGTCGGTTTCGCCCGGCCCATTGACCCGGCAACCCATGACGGCGATGGTCAGATCGTGGTGTGCCGCGTAACGCGTGGCTTGGCGGACCCGGTCGGCCAATTCCACGAACCGCTCGTTCTCGACTCGCGAGCAACTTGGACAGCTTACGATGTTCAGCCCCCCGGCCAGCGAGTCGAGCCCCGCGGTGAACCGGCCGGCGGCGACGTCGGCGAGGATCTTTCGCCCGGCATCGATCTCTTCGCCCTTGCGATGGTGCGGCACGGTCAGCGACACCCGAAGTGTATCGCCGATCCCTTGGCGGAGGAGTTGTTCGACGGCGACCTGCGTCTTGAGGATCCCTTCCGGCGGCATCCCCGCCTCGGTCACGCCGAGGTGCAGCGGCACGTCCGGCCGAGCGGCGGCAAAACGCTCGTTGGCTTCGATGACCTTGGCCGGATGCGAATCTTTCAGCGAAACACAATAGCGATGGAATCCGATCGAATCGAGCCGTTGGCAGTGTTCCAGCGCGCTTTGAAGCATCGGGCCGATCGAATCGCCGGGGGCATGTTTCTCGCGCTGGGCCGGATCGACCGAGCCACAATTCACCCCCACCCGAAGCGCGCAGTCGTACACCCGGGCCACGTCGACCAGAAAGCCGACCTTGTCCTGCCACGGACGCTCGGGCTCGTGGTGATAGAGATGGCCCGGGTTGTAGCGGATCTTGTCGACCAGCGGGGCCACGTCGGCGGCCAGCCGGTAGTTTTCCTGCAAATCGACCGATAGCGTTGCCCCAGTTCGGTCGCGGATCGCGGCCAGCGCCTCGACGTCGCGGCGACTGTCGGCGGCGATTCGGACGATCCCCGCCCCCGCGTCGGCCAGTTGACGAACTTGGGCGATCGTGGCCTCGACGTCTCGGGTGGACGTGGCGCACATGCTCTGCACGACCACGGGATGGCCATCGCCGAGGACGACGTCGCCGACGCGGACCGCGCGGGTTGGATTTCGAGGAAGACTCACTCGGGCCGATCTCCGGAGGGTGATGGGTTCTGGCAATTTCGCCGGTCGCTCTCCTCTCATTGTGCCCAGTTGGCCCGATCGTTCAAGTCACGGCCGGATTCCTCGGGAATTCCGGCGGTTTAATCTGGAGGAATTGCGTTGACTTTGCCGATAATCCGAGAACTACCGACCCCTCACAGCGGTATGCGCCGAGCGACTCCACACCTGTGAGGGGAATGAAGAAGGGGGGCTCCTTCTTCATCAGCGGTCGGGCAATGCACAAACTTTTCACCGCCCCACTCGGGCTTCTCCTGCTGGCTGGCTGCTCGGTATTGCCGGAGGCCACGCATCAGCCGGTGATCCACAACCCGTTTCCCCAGTTATCGCGGGTGGCGATTGCTCCGTTTCTGAACTACAGCTCGGAGCCGACCCTCGACATGCATCGGGTTTCGCTGGCCTACTACAACGAATTGCAGCAGACCCCCGGTTTCGAGGTGCTGCCGATCGACGTGGTGGAGGAGACGCTCCGCCAGACCAATCTCCAGATTTCCAACGCGCAAGACGCCCGCCGACTGGCCCAATTGCTGGATGTCGACGCCGTCGTCATCGGCATGGTCACCGATTTTGATCCGTATTACCCCCCCCGGATGGGACTTCGAGTGGAATGGTACGCGGCCAACCCCTGCTATCATCCGATTCCGCCGGGATACGGGCTGCCCTGGGGCACGGTCGAGGAGAAGGACATTCCCGGGCCGCTGGTTTTCGAAGCCGAAATGGCCCTGGCGCGGGAGCAGTTGAAGACGCAGAATCCGGGATTCATGCCCGAATCATTGCCCGCCGCACCTCCACCGCAACAGCCCCTGGCGCCAGGAGCCGAGTTGCCAACGGACAGTTCGCAAAACGCCGAGCCGGAGATCCGTCGGGTGAGCCTGACGCAGGGAGCCGAATCGACCGCTCCAGTTGATACGACCGGCGCACCGATTACAGTCGGCACAACCGGCCAGGGCGAAGGTTTGCTCCCGCCGGATTGGCCGGATCCGGCGGGGTTTGTTCCCCCACCACCGAGCCCGTGGCCACCGGCGTGTCAGCCGAGCGACGAGCCGGTGCTACAACATACGGCGTTGTATAACGGCCACGATCCGGAAGTTACGGAGGCTTTGGCCAGTTACTACTTCTTCCGCGACGACGCGCGATTCGGCGGCTGGCAGGGTTATTTACAGAGAAGCGACGACTTCATTCGATTTTGCTGCCACATGCATATTTCCCAAATGCTCTCGGCTCGAGGCGGAGCAGGCCAAACGCGAGTGGTGTGGCGATGGCCATCTTTCCGATAAGAGCAAAGGAGACGATGGGGAGTCGCCCAGGCCACCAGCCCGCGGCCCCCTTCCACCAACTGCCAGCGACGCTTCCAGGAGAGCACCGGCCGTGATGCAAGACATCAATGTACTGGCCCTGGTCAAAGGGGCCGAACGCTACGTCTTTCTGTACGACGATTCCAGCCGAGCGCAGACGTTGCGTACGCTCGGGCGGTATGCGTCGAATCCGGATCTTAGTTTCACTTGGTACGATGCGGCCGTATTGAGTCAGAAGATTCGGCAGGAGAGCCGCAAGCCGGTCCATCAGCAGCGATTCGACATGCCGCTGCCGGCCGACGGAGAAGAACCGTTCTAGGCGATGGCCCGGGGTTGGTTTCGTGGGACGGACTTCCAATCCGTCCTTTTTTGTTTCCCGTTGGTGTGCCATGCGGACCGCTACTCCCCGATTCCTTCGATATCTTCGGGCCGAACGCAACGCGTCGGATCTGACGGTGAAGAGCTACCGCGAAGATCTCACCGCGTTGGCCGATTATCTGACCGAGGCCGGCGGCGACGTTTGCCCTCGCCCCCGGGACGTGACCGTGCTGGCCCTGCGTGGCTACATCGCCGCGCTGCACGAGTCGGGCTACGCCAAGCGGACGATCGCCCGGCGACTGGCGTCGATGCGCAGTTTCTTTCGTTTCGGCCAGCGCGAGGGTTGGGTGGAAACCAACCCGGCAAAGCCCCTGCGGAATCCCCGCCCGGGACGTTCGCTACCCCACTTCCTCTCCTCCGACGATCTGGCTCGGCTGTTGGCCTCGCCGGGAACCGACTCGGCCTTGGGGCTGCGCGATCGGGCGATCCTGGAGACCACCTATTCCGCCGGCCTGCGGGTAAGCGAAGTGGTGGGGCTGAACGACGGCGACCTGGATTTTCCTGGCCAGTTGGTCCGGGTGCGAGGAAAAGGCCGACGCGAGCGGTTGGCGCCGGTCGGGTCGTTTGCCCGCCGCGCCTTGAAGCACTGGCTGCATGTCCGCCACCTCCATCCGACGACCGCCTCGGGATCCGAAACACCGGTCTTCGTCAACCGGTTCGGCCGTCGTCTGACCACCCGAAGCGTCGGGCGGATGCTCGAGAAGTACATCCGAACCGCGGGTCTGGACAATCGAACGACACCCCATTCTCTGCGGCACAGCTTCGCCACGCATCTGCTGGACAACGGCGCCGACATCCGTAGCGTGCAGGAACTGCTAGGGCATAAGAGCCTGGTCACCACGCAGATCTACACGCACGTGAGCACGGCCGGCCTCCGAGCGGCCTACGAACGCGCCCACCCGCGGGCGCGATGAAAGCTCCGGCCGAGGCGCTAGAGTACGCTCGTGCGCGGAAAGTGGTTCCTCGGGACATCGAGCCGCCGGACTTTTCCCGAGGATTACTCCGCGGCGAGCGAGACGCGAACCAGTTCCTTGTCGTTGCGTGCGAAGACCGATCGGTGTGCGAAAGCCGGATGGCTCCACACGGTGGCGCGGCCGAGCGCGTGGTTGGTGGCGTCCAGGACGTGGAAACGGCCCAGCTCCTCATACCCTTCGGCCGACATTCTGGCCAGGATCAGATCGCCCGTCTCGTTGAAGAGGAAGAAGCGGTCCTCGTGCTTGACGACAAAAGCCGTGCCATACCGCTGTCGACGTGTGCTGGCGGTTGTCGGCTGGAAAGTCTGCCAGAGGCGCTCCCCGTCTTCCAGCCGGACGCCCATCAGGGCGCCGCTTTCGAGGTCGCAGCCGATGATGAGGCCGTCTTCAAGAAACGGCGTGACGTTGGCGGAGAAGATCGCCGTTTTCGGCGTTCCGCGCCAAACGATTTCCGCTCCCGGCTTGGTGTCGTCCAGTTTGAGCAGAATCGCCACCCCCTTGGCACTGGCCAGCAGATAGGACCCCAACTTCCTCGGTGCGGCGATCGCCATGCCGTACTGAGCCTTCATGGGCACCGACCACAGGACCTCGCCGCTTGGCGGATCGAGACTGTTGAGCGCCTCGGCGTGCCAGATCAGCAGTTGTTTCCGGCCGGCGTGTTCGATCATCGTCGGCGGGCAGTATCCCTGTTGACTGGCCGACAGCGCCCGCCAAACCTCGCGGCCCGTGTTTTTGTCAAACGCCACGGCGATGCTCCCCTCGCCACCGACGACGCAATACACGAGATCTCCGTCGACCAGCGGATGCGCCGAGTGGCCCCAGAACGGCGTGGTCGCCTCGTAGTCCTTCAAGAAATCCTTGGCCCAGATCACCTTGCCGTCTTCGGCGTCGAGGCACCATAGATTGCCTTCGGCGCCCAGCGCGTAGACTTTGCCCGAATCGACCGTCGGCGTACAGCGTGGCCCACCGCCGTAGGAGAGTTTGTAGGGCCGGTCGTGCTCGTGCTTCCAAAGCAGCTTGCCCGTGTCGGCGGCGAAACAAAGAACCCGTTCGACGCCCTCCAGCTTGTCGTGTCCGCCCGGATTGTTGACGATCTTGCCGGATCGTACCACGTAGTCCATCAGGAACACTCGGTCGCCTGCCACGGCGGGCCCGGCGTAGCCGTGGGCGACCGGAACGCGCCATTGGACGGCGGGACCGTTCTCCGGAAACCGCTTGAGGATCCCCGTTTCTCGCCACACGCTGTCCCGCCGCGGGCCGAGCCACTGGGGCCAATCGTCTGCCGGCGCGGGCGAAGGCGAACTCAGAACGGCCAGCAACGTGCAAATCAAGGCGATACGCATGGTGATCGTCTCCTGCGAACATTTCTCGTGTGACGTGTTTCAACGGCCGCCTGCCATCTTATCACGGCATCTCTCGGTTGTCTGCAAAGGGAGCGGATTTCTCCGCCTGGAAGCGTGCCAGGGTCCCGGTCCCGAGAAACGGCGGACGAACCTCGCCGGGCGAGTGTCGCTCGGGAGCGGTCCAAGAGCCGCCCACGGTAGCAGCTTATTGCCAAAAGAACCTTGCGGGCACGGCCCACGAACGATTCTGGTCGAGGTCCGGGACGGCACGGCCCATCTGCGCAAGCCGGACGGATCGCTGATCCGCGTGCCGCTGGAGCAACTCGGCGATGAGGATCGTCAGTACGTGAACGGGTGGCTGAAGAAAGCCGAGCCGTAGCATCCCCCTCAGTCTTCAGCCGGCTCTGCCGTATCCTCGGGCAAGACATAATCCACCTCCCACTGCCATCCCCGCGGCAAAGCCTCCGAGATGAGCCCACCAGGCGACATTCGCGCAATCCGGTCCGGTCAGGAACCGAGTCTGAATGCCGTCAATCTGGACGATCAACCAGACGGCTACGTAAAAGAGACTGGGCACTTCCGTTAGGAAGAGAGGGACGCCGACGAAGAATATCGATAACACGCGGCTTCGCGGCTCCAAGATCAGATAGCAGCCGAGCAATCCTGATATCGCCCCGCTGGCTCCGATGACCGGACGGATGGGGCCCGCCTGCATCAGGGCGTGAACGACGACCGCGACGCCGGCGAAGATGGCATACAGCAGGGCGAACCGCAGGCTGCCGATTCGCGACTCCAACGCAATTCCGAATACGCAGAGGAACCAAACGTTTCCGATCAAGTGAAGCCAGCCGCCATGGAGAAATGCGTGAGTCCACACGGTCAGCAGCAAGCGGGGATCGGACAAGTATTCGCCAAATGAACCGGCCGAGTCCGGAGGAGTAAAACCCCATCGCCGGGCGGCCGTATCGAGATGTTCGTGCGTAACCAGGAAAACAGCCACGTTGGCGATCACCAGAACGGCAACGACGATCGGCACTCCGCGCACCTTCGTTGACGTGAGCAAGGGCAACAGCATGAGGGCAATTCACCTCTTGCCCGGATGAACGGGCGAGCTCACCGTCAATCGGCCAGTCTCCGGGCAGCAATATACGCACGCAGATAACGGACGTTCCAATACCAACAACCGATCATCACAACGATCGCAAATAGCAGAAACCAGAAGCCCATGCGGTAGAACTCGATATTGTTGCCCGTGGGGTTATCGCCCGTCGGGCCCGCTTTGCGCGCCATCCGCAGCGCGACGATGAGGCGAATCAGGTCCTTCACCTCGGGTAGTAGATCGGGGTACTCTCTTAACAGTTGGACGGCGTCTTCGGACTCATCACCTTGCCACTGACGCAGCACACGCTCAAGGAACATCGCTTCATACTCTAACTGGGTTGCGTCGGGATCGTCGTCGATCCTCCGCACAATGCTCTCCGTCTCAGACGTACCGAAACGGTGCTCCTCGACAATCGCCATCTGGCGTGCCAGTACACGCTCTCTTATGCTCGCCTGGATGGCCGAAAGCAACCCGGCAGTCAGTTTTCCGATTCGTTCCACGACGGGAGGAAGAAGCTCTGGATACTTCCCCGACCGCGGCTCTTTTTTCCACGCCGTCGTAGCACGCCGGCCATACTCGTCGGCCCATTGGGACACTTCCTGATTTCCCTGAGTCGCCATAGCCTTCTTGATCTCTTCGGAAATCTCCAGCTTGAGATCATCAACGATCCTGTTCTGAATAATCGAGACAACGTTTTGCTCAACGTTTGGTTCCTGTGTATCCTCGGGAGCATCCGTTGTCGGCTCGTCCACCGGTTGGCCGTCATCGACGGGCGGCACTTCGGCTCCACCCGCCTTGCCATCCCCGGTGGCGGATGGGCCGCCTTGATTCAATTCGTCCGTCTCCGCAGGCGTGGCGGCGTTCCCTTCTCCACCCGTCCCGGAGGGAGGCTCTTCAGGGGGCTTGGCCATTTCACGGAGCCTGGCGGCTCGTTCTTCTTCTTTCTTTCTCTTCTCTTCTTCCCTCTTTCTCTCCTCCTCCTTTCTCTTCTCTTCTCTTCTTTCCTCCTCTTCTTGTTCCTTGGCGACGCGACCCAAGAGTTCTACAACCTTGAGCCTAATTAGACGATCCGTACGGATGAACAATTCCGAGTAGTGTTCTTCGGCTTTGCTGGATCCATCTTGCCACGTCTTGGCGACGCGCGAAGTATACTCACTCACCCAATCCGCAACGTCTCTGTTCGGCTCGTCACGGATGCGGGTCTTCATCTCGTCTTCCAGTCCATTGACGACACCTTCTTGCCCACGCAAGGCACTGTCTCCAATGGCGAGTTCACGTTTTGCGCTTTTCGTCCACTGTTGCCACGTCTCATTGAGGACGGCTTTCGTGTCCGACGGTTTACTGGCCCACACATTCAGGGTGTATACCTCGTCCAGTCCAAATCGTGACGGCAACCGTCCGAGACTTTCAATCTCCCGCTCGCTTGCCCTCCACTTACCGTTCACCAATGCAGGTGAGTAGTGTTTAGCCTGTTCCTCGGCAATGTCTTGTCGAACTTCTGGAAGGAGCGTGTCTGAATAGCGCTCGGCAAGGCCGTCTTTCAGCGCCATCCAGGACTTCCCGACGTTCGAATCCTCTGATTTCAGCGAGTCAGAAATGCCTACAATGTCGTCCAGGAAGCCTTGAGGGGAGTAGGCTTCGTCGTGTTTGGGTGGCGTGGCTTCGGCAGCTCTCAGGGCAGCTTCTAGGAGTTTCTGCGCTGTCCACTGTCGCCGGCCCTCTTTCGCCCAGCCTTCAATCTTGGGCCGTAGCAGATCCTGCGATTGTCCGAGCTCGTGGTGTGCAGACTTGGTCTTCGGCCCTGCGGATCCTCCGAGTAGTTCCCCGGCATCCAGGATGGTCTGTCGAAGGCTCTTCTTGTGTTCCTCCGGGAGCTCTCGACTCCCGTTCTTCACCAACTCCAGGACCTGATCGGCGGCAGCCGCCACAAGATCACCGAAATGCCCTTTCGCTTCCTTGTCAATCGCCGTGACCGCCGCCGGAAACGCGCCATAATGTCTCCGCGGAGGGTCTGATTGATCCGGGCGTTGCTTTTCCACCAACGATTCCAGTCCCGCCCGCAGTTCCTTCTTGATCCCCTGCAAGGTATGCGACTGCGGCTTCTTTTCGAGGACATCAAGCTGTTCTTCCAGTTGCAGGATACCGTCCGAGACAACGTCGTTCACTCGTTTGGCTAGATCCTCATCCGCGTCAACCAGTAGGATTTCGAGAAGTTCTGGACCAACCTGTCGCAAAACCTCGTTCTTGATCTCATCCGCGAGTACCGTAGCGCTGCCGTCTCGGAACGCCGTTTCGATGTCGTCCGCGGTCGGTTTATCTGACGCCACATACTTCTTCAGTGCATCCGTGAGTTGGTCCACCTGTTTATCGGTAATCGCCTTCCGCGCCGCGGCCAAGTTCGCCGGCAGGACGTTGTCGAGGTCCTTGCGATACCGGCTTCGCGCCGCCGTTTCCGTTCCTTTGTGTTGGGCCAAGTACTTTGTCAGTCGGTCTTCCAGTCCGAGTTTTCCCCCGGGATCAAGTCCGGAAGTTGCCTTGGTTATCATCGCCTTATAGAATGCTTCAAAATCAGTGTCGAGTAGTTCCTGCAAATCCGTGGCCGTCGGGAACTCGTGCGGTGGTCTTCTCCCGCTTTCTTTGAGATACTTGCCGATGATGTCTTCCAACTGCTCGTCGGTCAGCACATGGCGGCGTGAGGCCACCAGCGTGCGCAGGGCCTGGAAGGCTGCCAAATCCTTTGCCTGCAGGGAGGATGTTGGCTTCGGGTCCTGCGCTTTGCCCGTTGGAAGCCCGGACAGAATGAACAGCGTACACAAGAACAGGATGGTCGTTAGTTTTCGCAACATCTCTTCGTACCTTCGGTGAGCGTGGAATCCTATTGGGGACTCTCGACCGCTTCGAGGTCAGCCAACTCTCCGCGTATCCGGTCCAAAACCTCGGGCAGGAGTTGCATGCGCTTCTTCAAGCCAGCGAGCACATCCTCCAGCATGGCGATACCAAGGTCAACCTCTTCCGTTTCTGTTCCTGCTTCATCTGTTAGGGGCAGATCGGCAAGCTTGTCCTGCCGGGCAGATGCGATCTTGCCCACAAGTGCATACTGTATGTTGACGAGTTTCTTGCGTTCGTCCTCCAAGTCAGCAAAGATTTTCAACTCCAACGTGCGGCGATTAGCTTGAGTGACGCTCTTCCGGTCAAAATGGAGTGCATCGATATCGGGTGACAACGGCTCCTGTTCGCTGATTGCCGGGTTTAGTCCGGCTCGCTTAAGCACGACGGTCGTGAGGCGTGCCACCTCTGATGCGCTTACTTTCTGGCCCTCCACCGGGAAGATTTTGGCCGCTTCTTTGCCGAGTTCTGGAAAACCTGGTGTTGCCGGCAAACAGTCCATATCGTCCGAGAGCGAAATCAAGTCCGGATTGACGAACTGTCCCAACAATATAACCAGCGGAAGTTCTTTACGCTGTTGTTCCCAGAGGTGGAAGAGCTTCAGCAATTGCACATCCTTCTGCGCCGCAATGCGAGCCTCTCGTTCCTGGCCGATGTCCGTCTCTTTCAAATCGGTGACGATTTCTTCCAGGAGAGTGTTTAGCGCCTTGTGTTCCTCCACCTCAGCAGCCAGCTCTTGCGTTTCTCCTTCCAGGCGAGCCTTCTCATCGGCCAGTTCCAGATTCTCTCCTTCCAGGATCTCCACCTCAGCGGCCAGTTCTTGCTTCTCGCCTTCCAAGCGAGTTCTATCATCAGCCAGTTCCAGATTCTCTCCTTTCAGGGTCTCTACTTCATCGGCCAGTTCTTGCTTTGCATCGATCCCTACCGATAGAAGATAGCCGAGAATGATCACGAAGGCGAACGTAATCTGGACCATGATCCGTTCAAACTCAATCCCGGACTTCTTCGAAGCGGACCGCTGGGGGCGACGCAACGTCAATCGCGAGTTGCTCATCGTTCGGCTCATGAGGACGTGTCCTTATCGGCCGAACGGGGCTTGCCGGTTCTCTGTCGGGGGTCCTCCGGAAAGGGGCCATTCCCGTCGGAACTTCGGCGGCGGGGGAAGAGCCAACGCCACAGCGACCGTGCGGGCTTGGTCCGAGAAGGCGATCCGGTTGCAGGAGCGGGTAGGACACGATGCTCGGGAGCCTTTCTTGGGGTGTTTTGTGATTTCGGTGTCATGCTCTTCAGTTCCGACACTTGGCCGGTGATTTCCGAAAGCTGCTGGCGCATCGCCAGAACTGCCGCGCGCATGTCCCGATCCCCGGACGGGTCCGTCTGCTGGTCCATCAAGAACGAGTCGGCCTTTTCGAGAAACCGGCTCAAGAGAGTCGTGAGCCCGGCAAACAGATCGGCGACCGCTGAAATCCTGGTGGTCTGTTGCTCTTCACTGCTGGCAAGTAGCGAGAGACTATCGCGAACTTCTCGAAGAAGTTGCCAGGTGACGTGGCTGCTACTGGTGATCTTCTCAAGCGGATCTCGCACGGCCTTGGCCATCAACCGCAGCTCCTGGTGTGTATTGCCTCCGGCAAGGGCAGATTTCTGGACGGCGTCCGCGGCCCTGAACATCCGATCCAACGGTTTCTTGAGCTCACGAGCGAAGTCGTGAATCTGCCGAACCACCTGACCGCTGCGCTTCTCGTAATCCTGCATCCGCTCGGCCAGATCATCGGTGGACTTATTCGACGCCCCAAGCAACTCCGTTACCTTTGTGAGAAGGTGGGCCATCTTGCGAAAGTCCTCGGAACCCTCGGCGGCCGCTGTCTGGAACTGGATCACTCCAGTCGCCGCTCCGGAGAGCGCGGTGGTGGCCGATTCAAATTCGGCAAGCCGCTGGCTGGTTCGGTCGAGTTGCCGGAAGAACTCCTCGGTGGTCGATTCTTCATCCGTGAGACCTTTTTGGTGAATTCCGGTTGCCCGGTCGTTGAGCCAGTTGAGCGGCGGTAGCGCCACGTAGGCGACCAGAGTGCCAACGAACGTGGAAACCAAGCTAGCGCACAACAACAGGAACATATTGTCCGCCAACTTGTCGGCTCCCCGATTTGACATCTGTGAAATCGCGGCCAGCAAAAAACTGAGAAGCGTGCCCAACAGACCGAATCGGATGCACAGCAACTCGAAGTGTTCCGGAAAGAGAACGGCATCGTATGCGTGATCGTAGTATGCTTTGCCGTCCTTACGCCGTTTCCAAAGCGTGTTCCTGATGCCCGTGTAGGCCAGGCGCGTAAAGAAGAAGGCCAGAATGAGTGCCGAGAACGAAGAGATATCGAGCCCCGAGAAATAGTCCTGCCACGTTTCGGCCGCGAGCAGCATGGACTCCTGCTTATAAATGTAGGTCTGCACGCAGGCACGGGCCGTGACGCTCCAAAGATACCAGCAGTAGACGGCTGCACCACACGCGACCAGCGAGACCCCAAGCAGTAGGCGGAAGGCAATCCATCGCGAGCCGGCACCGGTGCCCTTTTCCGCGGCCGTCAGCCTCGTGGTGTAGCTGTCTTTCCCTATGCTAGGTGCCCGCTGGCTATCGCTGCTCATGATGCTCTCCAAAACCGCATGGTTGCCGATCTGCCTCCCTCGCTCGGTCACGTGAACAGGCTAAATTGCCGGATATGGGAAACCAGCAACACGGCTCAACCTCAAGCTGACCGCCCCATAGAACACGCCGCTCGCAACCGTGACTCGCATCTACCCCACTTCCAGGGTATTCTCGCGGTACCTCCCATGTCCACAGGAAACCGGAAATTCTGACCAGAAGCGGAAGATTCCTCTCTGACGGGCATCTGGTAATCGGGCATTTGCGCCAGCAGCCCGGCCAATGCATCGAGGAACGAATCGCGATGGTAGGCCGAGTTGAACCAGACTTGCCCGGCGGCCAGGGCCGTCGTCATGTTGGCCATCGCGAAGTGCAGATCGCGCGGGTCGTCGCGCCGCACGGGATAGGTGAGTTGATTTTCGTGGAAGTAGACGACCGAGGGCAGATCGCGAACCGTCCGATCGACCAGTCCGAGAAACTCGGCCAGCGGGAGCATGTCGGATGTGACCAACACGTCCCACGCTTCGCCATCGGACCGGTGTTCCCGCGCCCTATCGGCAAGCGTAACCGCCGCGTGCCGCATCCGCCATTTCCATTTCCGCGCCGGCAAGGTCAACACGGTCCACCGATGCCGGCTGTGGCGGACCCAGCCGTCGAGAAACGCCCGATGGCTGCCGCCGTAATAGGGTTCCAGAGCGAGGACGTTCATGGGCAATAAACAAGGGCACCGATCCGGCGGATCGATGCCCTTGCGAGTTTCTGCATTACGGCCAGCTCGGCAGAGTCGGGCCGGGTGTGCGGACTACATGGTGGCGATCTTCTCGATCAGGTCGACGCTGCGGCAGCTATAGCCCCATTCGTTGTCGTACCAACTGAGGATCTTCAGCATGTTGTCGCCCATCACCGTGGTCCAGGGACCGGCGAAGACCGAGCTGTGGGGATCGTGAACGATGTCGGCCAGGACGATCGGGTCCTCGGTGTACTTGAGGATGCCCTTGAGCGGGCCTTCGGCCGCTTCCTTCATCGCCGCATTGACCGCATCGGCGGTAACCGGCTTGGCCATCTCCGCGGTCAGATCGACGCAGCTTCCCGTCGGCGTGGGTACGCGAAGCGACATACCGCTCAGCTTGCCCTGCAACTCGGGAATGACCAGCCCGACCGCCGCGGCGGCTCCGGTGCTGGTCGGGATGATGTTCACGCCGGCGGCCCGGGCACGATACGGGTCTTTGTGCGGGAAGTCCTGCACGACCTGATCGTTGGTGTACGAGTGGACCGTGGTCATCAGGCCCTTGACGATGCCAAACGTGTCGTTGAGCACTTTGGCGACCGGGGCCAGGCAGTTGGTCGTGCAGCTTGCATTGGAGATGCACGTATGCTCGGGCTTGAGGATGTCGTCGTTGACACCCAAAACGCACGTGACCAGGTCCGGGCCCTTGGCCGGAGCGCTGATGACGACCTTCTTGGCGCCCGCTTTCAGGTGGGCGTCGTAGCCGGGCTTGTCGTCGGTCGACGGAGCGCGAAACACGCCCGTGCTCTCCAGGACGACTTGCGCGCCCAGCTCGCCCCAAGGCAGTTCGGTCGGGTTGCGAACGGCCATGGCCTTGATCTTCTTGCCACCGACGATCAGATTTTCGTCGTCGAATCCCACCGCGTCCGGATAGCGGCCGTGAACGCTGTCGTATTTCAACAGGGTGGCCAGCATCTGGTTGCTGGTGAGGTCATTGATTCCCACCACTTCAAAAACGTCCGGCCTGGCCATCAAGCCTCGGAATACCAACCGGCCGATTCGGCCGAAACCATTGACACCAACGCGAATTGCCACAGCAACAACTCCTTTGAGGTAGAACTGGCCAACCCCCTGGCGGGCCCTGCTTCGACATTGCAACGACTACTTAACCACATAGTCACGTTTAGAACCCGGCATTATACTGGGGACCGACCCCCTGGGCAACCACCTCCCCCAAGGGCGGCGCCGTGAACGATTTTCACCCGGTCAGAACAGGGTAGCTACGGTCGCCCGACCGTGGATGCGCCACTCAGACCACGGTCTGGCGACCGTGGCCACCAGCCCAAGCAGACCTGAGTTTCTACTTCGGTTCGGCCACCTCGAACCCCTCGGGTTGCTCGTCCGGTTTGGCCGGCTTGGTGGGCCGGGCCGGTCGGGTACGCGGGGGCGGGACGATTCGGGGTTTCTTTTTCGGATCGACCAGCGGCTTGGCCATCTCGATGGCCACATCCCGAGCCGTTCCACGGCCGGGCACCTCGGTGCCGTTTTCCAGGGTGACCGCTTCCTGGATCATGGTTCCCGAAATCTGGATCGCGTCGCCTTCCCGGGCCACCGTGTAGTCGGTCACTTCCACGGAGATCTTCACTTCGTCGGCCAGTTCGACGCGCAGCTTGGCGTTGACGTTGGGGACCATCACGGTCATTCTCTTTCCCCGCAACGTGGAGATTTGGCCGCCGAGTAGCGCCATCCCCATGCCTTTGTTGGCGGGTCCGCCCGGTTTCTCCGCCCCAGGCGCGGGCCCGAACATGGGCGCTCCCGCGCCAAAACCGCCACCGGCTTCGCCACCGCCACCGAGAGTGGGGTCGACACCAAACACGCCGGGCATGCGCTCGCGTGAGGGGTTGAAGATCAGAAGTTGGCCGACTTTGCCTAGCACGTAATTGCCCCGTTTGTCCACTTCTCCATTGAACTGGATAAACATCCCCGGCTTGAGGAAGTTCTCTTCGGCGGTCCCCGTCACTTTCACGCTGGCCGACTCGGGAATCGCGATCTGCCACGTCTGCTGCGTGGCCGTGGTCATGACGATCCCCAATCTCGGGTACACCTCTTTGACCGTGCCCTTGGCGCTGATGCGTTGTGGAGCCGGGCGCGGTTGGGCTGGCAACTCACTGGCGGCGGCTGACAACATCGCGGCGATCAGGGCGCCGGGTATGGCGAGATTCCGAATCGACATGGGTTTTGACCTCCCTGGGTTTCCGGAGATGCGGCGAGGGAAAATGGGGGCAGGTGCCGTTCATGCAAAGCACGTTTCGGGGTGTGCCGGCGAAAGGGGGCCTACCCTCTTTCCCGGGGCCGTCGCGGTTTCGCTTGTATTTGAGGATACCCGGTGGCAAGCCGTTTGAGAAGCATCTTCTCGGGAAAACGCCCCCTTTTGCTCGGGGGCATCGAGCCGTAGAATGACGTACCTCGGGGCTCGGTTCGCCGTTTATCTGTTTTCATGACACCCCTCTTCTTGGCCGTGAGACACACAGTTCGATGTCTTCCCAGAGCAAGCAGATCACCGTTCCGCAGTTCGCCGCTCTCAAGGCTTCCGGCGAGAAAATCAGCATGTTGACGGCCTACGATGCCACGATGGCCGCCCTGCTCGACACCACGGGCATCGAGGGGATTCTGGTCGGCGACAGCCTGGGAATGGTCGTCCAGGGGCGAGCCAATACGCTGCCCGTCACGCTCGGCGAGATGATCTACCACGGGCGGATGGTCGCCCGGGCGGTGCGCCATGCCCTGGTCGTGGTCGACATGCCGTTTGGGAGCTTCCACTGCGGCCAAAACAAGGCGATCGCCGCGGGCGCCAAGGTGTTGAAGCGGACCGGATGCCAGGCCGTCAAGATCGAGGGGGGCGTCGAGCAGGCGGGCACCATCGCCGCGCTGGTCTCGGCGGGCATTCCGGTGATGGCCCATTGTGGGTTGCGCCCGCAGAATGTGCTCCAATTGGGTGGTTATCAGGTCCAGCGCGACACGGAGCAGCTTCTGGCCGACGCTGAATCGGCCCAGCAAGCCGGCGCGTTTGCGATTGTTTTGGAGTGCATCCCCGAGGAAATCGCCCGCCGAATCACCGAATCCTTGCAGATCCCCACGATCGGCATCGGAGCGGGTACCGGATGCGACGGGCAGATTCTGGTCGTCAACGACATGATCGGACTCACTCCCGGGCGTCCGCCGCGACATGTGCGCAAATTCGCCGACGTGCGAACCACCATCGGCGATGCGGTGACCGAATACCGCGACGCGGTGCGCCAGGGCACTTTTCCCGGGGCCGAGCAGACGTTTCAATAGTGCCATCGGCCAAAGTGTCTCCCCGTGTGCCGTAGCTACCGTCGCCAGACGGTGGAATGCAGCTTGGTCCACGGCCTGGCGATCGTAGCTACCGCGATGGTCCCGCGGGCAATCCCGGCTAAGATTACACCGGACGGCCAAGAGCCGCCCGTGAAATCGTTTTCCGCCACGTCGGTCCCCGGGTTCCCGCATCACATGACGAATCACTTACGAGACGAGTCCAGTCCGTATCTCCTGCAACATGCCGACAACCCGGTCGATTGGCATCCTTGGGGAGCGGAAGCACTGGGGGCGGCCCGATTGGGGAAGAAGCCGATTTTTCTTTCCATCGGCTACTCCGCCTGCCATTGGTGCCATGTGATGGAGCACGAAAGCTTCCGCGACGAGCAGATCGCCGCGTTCTTGAACGAGCATTTCGTGGCCGTCAAGGTCGATCGCGAGGAACGGCCCGACTTGGACCATATCTATATGGAGGCGGTGCAAGTGATGGTCGGCCGCGGCGGTTGGCCGCTGTCGGTCTTCCTGACGCCCGAGGGCAAACCCTTCTTCGGAGGAACCTATTGGCCGGCCAGATCGTCGGTACCCGGTCAGCCCGGTTTCCTGGGCGTGCTCGAAGCGATCGCCGCGGCGTGGAAGAGGCGTCCTCACCAGATCCTGCACAACGCCGAAAAGCTGACCGACTTCCTCAGTCAGGCGACGGAAATGGACCTGGCCGATCCGCGCGGCGACACGCCCGGCGACGGACCGCTGCGCACGGTCGAGCTGGAGTTGGAACGCGCCTTCGACCACGAGTACGGCGGCTTTGGTCCGGCGCCGAAGTTTCCCCGGCCAATCGATCTGGAGGTCTTGCTCCGCCGCTGGTTCCGCACGGGGAAACCGGCCCTGCTCTCCATGGTCACCACCACCCTGGACCGAATGGCCGCCGGCGGGATCCACGATCACCTGGGCGGCGGCTTCCATCGCTATAGCGTCGACCGGCAGTGGCTGGTACCTCATTTCGAGAAGATGCTCTACGACAATGCTCTGCTGGGGGGTTGTTATCTGAGTGCGTTCCAGGCGACCGGAAACCCCGAGTACGCGCGGGTTGCCGAGCGTACACTCGACTACGTACTCCGCGACATGACCGATCCGGAAGGCGGATTCCACGCGGCCGAAGACGCCGATAGCGAGGGCCGCGAAGGAACGTTCTATCTGTGGGAGCGGTCGGAGATCGACGCCCTGTTGCATGACGAATCGAACCCCTCGGTGGCCGATACGTTTTGCCGTGTGTTTGATGTGAGCGAAGCCGGGAATTTCGAGGGCAAGAATATCCTCCATCTCCCCCAGCCTTTGACCCACTGGACCGAGGTGCTGGGGCCAGCGGTCGAGGAGCTGGAGGACGAGCTTTCCGCCACACAAAAGACACTGTTCGCCGCACGAGAGCATCGCCCGCGGCCGGCCCGAGACGACAAGGTGTTGGCCTGCTGGAACGGCCTGATGATCGACGCGCTGGCTCGTGGCGGGGTCGTGCTTCGCCAGCCTCGCTATACCGAGGCGGCCGAACGGGCGGCCGAGTTTGTTCTTACTCATCTGCGCGACTCCGAGGGCCGGTTGTTGCGGTCTTGGCGGCGCGGACAGCCCGGCGGCGCGGCCTATCTCGACGACTACGCGGCGGTGGCCGGCGCACTGGTCACGTTGTATGAAACCCGGTTCGACGAACGCTGGATCGATGCGGCGGTGGAATTGGCCGACGACATGATCGCCCGATTCGCCGATCCGCGGCGTGGCGGTTTCTTCTATACGGCCGACGACCATCAGCGGTTGATCGTGCGCCCCCGGCAAATCGTCGACGGATCGGTGCCCAGCGCCGATGGTTTGGCGGCCACGGTCTTGCTCCGATTGGGGAAGTTGTGTGGCCGCGATGATTACCTCGCCGCCGCCCGTGAAGCGTTGTCCGCGTGCCGGGAGATGATGGACCGGGCTCCAATGGCCACGGGGCAAATGCTCTTGGCATTGGACACGGCCTTGGGGCCGACGCCGGAGATCGTCGTCATGGGCCCCTCCGGAGATCGGGCGACGGTCGACGTGCTGGACGAATTGCACCGCCGCTTCCTGCCCAGCCGAATCGTCGCCTATCGAGAGTCGGACGCGGCGACGGGCGGCCGGTCGACTTCGCTGGAGGGTCTTTTCTCCGGCAAGGAGTCCGAGTCGCCCAGTCCGACGATCTATCTATGCGAGAACTCCACCTGTCGCGAAGCCGTCTCCGGCCGCGAAGCAGTCCTGGCCGCTCTCGATAGCTTGACCAGCCAGCGGGCGGCGCCGGCGGCGGGGTGATCACGCTCTCCGTCGCCCGCTCGCCGCCAGGAAGAGATCGTTGCCGACGCGGCCTTCGGCGTGGGAGACGGGCACAACGGTCACCTCGTCGCACCAGGGCTGAAGCCACCGGGTGAGTTCTTCCGGCGAGAACCAGCGTTCCCAGGGGTCGTGCTCGGAAAGCGGTTGCTTGGCAATGTGCTTGTCGATAATCAATACGCGACCGCCGGCCCGAACGATCCGGCATAACTCGGCCACCGCCCGCTCGGGCAGTAGCGAGTGTTCGAGTGATTCGACGGCCAATGCGCCGTCGAAGGTGGCCTCGGCCGCGGGAATGTCCAGCAGGCTGCCTTCCAGCGGTTCAATGCCCGGCGGAAGTTCGCCCAGCATGGCGGGCGAGACGTCGACGCCGGTGAGCCGAGCCTCGGGGAACTCGCCGGCCAGACGTTTGAGAAAACGGCCGCGACCGCACCCGACGTCGGCCACCCGGGCGTCATGCGGTAAGTTATCAAACCACGCTCGCACCGCCCGCATACGACCATCGGCCGGGTCGATCTCCGTGGGAAAACTCGCCCACTGATCCTCGAAGGCGGCTTTGACGCGAAGCAGCGCGGCATCGAGGTAGTGCTTGGTCGTCCAGGCGGTCTCTACAGATGCCCCTTTCTCAAGGTTCATCCGGGAATTTCCGGGAAGGTGGCAGGTGCCTGGGGTCGAGCGCAGCGAGCCCCCAGTTCGTTGCGTACTGGGGGCTCGTTGCTCGTTCCTCGCAACTCGACCCCAGGCACCCTTCCCGGATGAACCTTCTTCAACGGGCTGATAGACGCCCTCGCAATGTGAACGGCCTTCACTTTGTTGCATGTCGGACAACCGCTCGGTCCACCGGTCGGCGATTTCCCGAGCGCCGTAGGAGCGGGCCGTTTCGATGCATCCGGCGAGCAGTTCGCAGTAGGCCGCTTCGTCGGTCGGCGACTCGGCCGCGGCAATTTCGTCTCCCCAGCGACACAGCCGTTGCCAAGCCACCTCGACCGGTGGCGGCCGGTTGCCGAGAGTTAGGCGTCGCCAGGCACGGCGCGCTCGTCGCCACAGGCCGCCGATCAATCGGCCAGCGAGCTTCGGAGGAATGTCGGACTTCGACATCAGGCTTTCCGTTACGGGAGATGCGATTTCTCTTGTCCGGACATTATCGCCGATGTGGCACCTCCTTCCAATGCGAATCGCCGCCAGACCGGCTATCCGCCGGGCAAGAGACGGCATAAAATGTGGTTGGAGTGCTGTTCTCTCATTTCCCACACGGATTCCGCATGCCGGCCGCTCAAAACGTTCCGACTTTCACCGCCTCCGCCGACCCGCTGCCGATGACGGCCGAGGAGGTTGCGGCCCGGGGCTGGGAATCCGTCGACGTCGTGTTCGTCACCGGCGACGCCTACGTCGATCATCCCAGCTTCGCGATGGCCCTGTTGGGACGCCTGCTTGAGGCCGAGGGCTATCGGGTGGCCATCCTCAGTCAGCCGGATTGGCACTCCTGCAAGCCCTGGCAGACGTTCGGTCGGCCGCGGTTATGCTTTGCCGTCAGCGCCGGCAACATGGACTCGATGATCAACCACTACACGGCCAACCGAAAGGTCCGCAACGACGACGCTTACAGTCCCGGCGGCCAGATCGGACGGCGCCCGAATCGGGCGACCCTGGCCTATTGCCAGCGGGCACGCGAAGCCTACAAGGGGGTGCCGGTGATCGCCGGCGGAGTGGAGGCCAGTTTGCGGAGACTGGCCCATTACGACTACTGGAGCGATAAGGTTCGCCGTTCCATTCTGCTCGATGCCAAGCCCGACCTGCTGGTCTTCGGCATGGGCGAACGGGCCGTGGTGGAGATCGTCCGCCGGTTGGACGCCGGTGAACCGATTGCCGCATTGCGCGACTTGCCGGGCGTGGCGTATCGGCTGGGTGCCAGCGAAAGGCCACCGACCGAGAACACGATCGAGTTGCCCACGTTCGAAGCCGTTTCGACCGACCCCCGCGCGTTCGCCCGGATGACACGGCTTGCCCATCACGAGACCAACCCACACAACGCCCGGCGGTTGGTGCAGTATCACGATCGCGAGGCGGTGGTGGTGAATCCGCCGGCCGAGCCGTTGGGAGAGGCGGAGATGGACCGCGTTTACGGGCTGCCCTACACGCGGCTTCCGCATCCGGTTTACGGCAAGCAGCCGATCCCGGCCTTCGGGGTCGTCAAGGACTCGATCCAGATCATGCGGGGATGTTTTGGCGGCTGTACGTTTTGTTCGATCACCGCCCACGAGGGGCGCATCATTCAGAGTCGCAGCCGGGAGTCGATCACCGCCGAGATCCGGCGGATGGCCCAGCGGCCCGATTTCAAGGGCACGATCAGCGACATTGGTGGCCCGACGGCCAACATGTATCGCATGGCCTGCACGCGTCCGGAAGTGCAGGCGAAATGCCGCCGCCCCAGTTGCGTGCATCCGACGATCTGCAGACTACTGGACACCGACCACGGCCCGTTACGCGAGTTGATGAAGGCGGCTCGGGGGCAAGAGGGTGTGCGACGTGTGTTGGTGGCCTCGGGTTTGCGGATGGATCTGGCCCAGCGCGACCCGTTGTACCTCGAAGAATTGGCCGCCCATCACGTCGGCGGGCATCTCAAGGTGGCCCCCGAACACAGCGATCCGGACGTGTTGCGGATGATGAAGAAACCCTCGATCGAAAATTTCGAGTCCTTCGCCCGGAAGTTCGCCAAGGTCTCGCGCAAAGCGGGTAAAGAGCAATACCTCGTGCCCTACTTCATCGCCGGCCACCCGGGCAGCGACTTGCCGGCGATGATCGATCTGGCCGTCTATCTGAAGCAGAACAACTACCGCATCGAACAGGTCCAGGACTTCATCCCCGGCCCGTTCGACGTAGCCACCTGCATGTATCACACGGGCATCGACCCGATGACCGGCGAGGAAGTCTACGTGGCCAAAGGTGCCAATCAGCGACGCATGCAACGCGCCCTGCTGCAATCCTACCGGCCGGAAAACTACTTCGACGTACGCCGCGCCTTGGAAGAGGCCGGCCGCACCGATCTCATCGGCCCCGGCGCCGACTGTCTGATCCGCGCCACGCCACCCAAAGAAGCGCGAACGAAAAAGAAACCCCCGCGCCGACGAGCAAAGGATACCGGCGGCTACCGTCCACATCGCAAGTAGTCCGTAGGATCACCCTACCGTTTCCCGAGAAGCTCGGATTATCTCTCTTCCACCACTTCGAACTGCCGGTCGCCGGAACTGTAGACGATGACGGCCAGCATCGGCTCTTTGGGAAAGGTTCGCGCCTTGTGCGGAACGCCCCGCGGGATGCGGAGGACGTCGCCCTTGCCCAGCACGAGAGTTTTGTCGCCGAGCACGTGCTCGCAGGAGCCGGAGAGCACGTAAAGATGCTCTTCGCAGTTGGCATGGACGTGCATGGGATTGCGTTGGGCGGCGTTGAGTTGCACCAGACCGAACGTCATCTCCGCCTTCGGATCGAGCTTGGAACTCATTAGCCAGCGGATCCATCCCCAGGGGTATTCGATC
>CAYUIQ010000061.1:0-38188 GCA_964444795.1 uncultured Planctomycetaceae bacterium | reverse complement strand
GAACCGCATTTTCTGGGGGCTCGCTACGCTCGACCGCCAGGCACCCTCCACATACTGCCCTTTTTCAACAGGCCTGGGCCGGGCGATCTTCTCTGGCGATTATTCGGCGCGTGCTGATTCTTCCGGCGCCCCCCCGTTGCAACCCGAAAAAGCAAAACCTCGCTCCACGTGGTCTTCGCCGGTTGCCGATGCAATCCATAACCGCGCAGGCGTTTTCGCGCGGGGTGTCCGAATCGTTCTCCCCAGGAGATCCCCCCATGGCTTCTCAGTATCGTGGCTCTGGTGACCGTCCGTTGCGTCCGGAAGACATACCCTGGGACCGCATCCTGCTGATCAGCGCCATCTCGCTGGTGGTGCTGACCGTGGTCTACGTGGTGTTCAATGCGGTCTACCGGGTCGAAGCCCATGAGCGAGCGGTCGTTTTCCGCCTGGGCAAGCACCACGCAACGTCTGGACCGGGGTTGCATACGTGTATTCCGATCGTCGACCGGGTGGTCAAGGTGAGTGTCGAGGAACGCAGCCTTAGGCTTCCGCTGGATGGCAGTACCGAACGAACCAACGACGTCGCCGAGGAGCAGACGCTCGTGCTCACCGGCGATCTCAACGCCGCGGCGGTCGAGTGGACCATTCAGTGGCGGGTGAGCGATCCGCTGCAGTTCGTCACCCGGTTCTATAAGGCCGACAACGCCGACTACCCCCAGGATGTTCTCCGGATGGTGGCTCAAACGGTGATGCACCGTCTGGTGGGCGACTATTCGTTCGACGAAGTGCTGACGGACATGCGAGGCACGATTGGCGGAGAAGCGAGGTTGGCCACGCAAGCCATCCTCGATCAATACGAGTGCGGCATCGAGATCCGCGATCTGCAGATGCAACGCGTCATCCCGCCGGCGCGGGTACGGCCGGCCTTCGAGGAGGTAAATGCCTCGATCCAACTCGAGAAGAAAGCGTTGCACGAAGCGGAGCGAAGACGCAACGAACTGTTGCCCAAGGCCGAAGCCGACGCGACCAAGCTCCGCCGCGAGGCCGAAGGGTACGCCGCGCGTCGTAGGGCGGAAGCCGACGGCGAGATTGAAGCACTCAACGCCCGAGCCACGGCCTACCACGAATCGCCGGCCGAAACGCGGTCCCGGTTGTACCTCGAAGCCATGGAAGAAATCATGGCGGGAGTCGAGTCGAAGACCGTGATCGAAGCTCCCCTCGGCCGTATTTGGCCGCTCTTGAATTCCCGGCAAGGAGTCCCGCAATGACCATCAAACGCCAGCGTATTATTCTCATTAGTATTGTCGCTGTATTGCTCGTGGCTCCGATGCTGGGCCGGGCCTTGATGTACACGGTCGACGAACGGGAGTTGGCGGTGGTCCTGCAGTTCGGCGATCCGGTGGCCAGTCGTAGCGACCCCGGGCTCTATTTCAAGACCCCTTTTGTGCAGGAAGTGCGCCGCTTGCCCAAGACCTACCAGTTCTGGAGCGGGGAGGCGGAAGTACTGGCCAACCTTTCCACCAACGACAACATGAAAGTGGAAGTCACCCCCTGGGCCGTGTGGCGAATCACCGAGCCGGAGGAATTCGTACGCGTACTGCGGACGGTCGAGAATGGCGAGAAGCGGATCAAGGAGTTCGTGCGCAGCGCCGTCCGCGACGTGATCGCCAGCCACGATCTGGTCGAAGCCGTGCGGAGTACGAATCACCTGACCGAAGAGTACGATGAGAAAAAGAAGGTTGCCGACGGATTGCCGCGGGGCCCATCGATCGATGTCCCCAATTCGGTTGTCTCCCCCGATCCCGCCTTATTCGGCGAGCAACGGTCGGAGAAGCCGGTGCCCATCCAACTTGGCCGGCCGGCGATCGTGGCCAAGATCAAGGAACTCGTGCAAGAGAAACTGGCCGAAGAGGTGGCCGCCGGGGCCGAAGGCGAGATCTCCGGAGGCCGCGGCATTGAACTGGTCGACCTGGGGATTGCCCGCATCGAATTCGTCCCCACGGTGCGCGACGCGGCCTTCGAGCGGCAAATCGCCTCTATGCAAGCGATCGCCAAAGCGAACGTCGCCCAGGGTGAGTTGCGCCGCGATGAGATGATTTTTCAGGCCGAAGCCCAGGCCGAGGAGATTCGCGGGCAAGGCCAGGAAGAGGCCCTCAAGACCCGCGGAGACGTCGACGCCGAAATCACCCGCAAGTTTGCCGCAGCGATCCGAGAGGCGGGCGAGTTCTACCGATTCAGTCGCGCGTTGGAGGCCTATAAGGAGGCCACCGCCAGCCGAACTCACCTGATCCTGACCACCGACTCGGAGTTTTTCAAGTTGCTCGAAACGTCGGGTACTGGGGATGCGGTGCCGGTGACGCCCGTGAGGCCGGGAACCGGTTTGGGAAACCCGTGACGGCGCTGACCGATTCGGCGTGTACGATGGGCTTCCCAGCCCGTCGTGCAAAACCGAAATCGCGCCGCACGATAAACCATTTCCCCATAAGCAGTTAGAGCCGCTTGCCCTGCTCGGGAAAGCGGCTCTTTCTCGTTGTTGTCTCGATTCGCCAAGTGGCGTTGCCGTGCGGCAACGGCCGCTAGCACCTTCGGCAGCCCTTTCGCTTGGCCTTCTTCTTGGCGGCCTTTTTCTTGGCCGGCTTCTTCTTAGCGGCTTTCTTCTTCTTCGCTACTTTCTTCTTGGCGGCCTTTTTCTTGGTCGCCTTCTTCTTGGTCGCCTTCTTCTTGGCGGCCTTCTTCTTCGGGGCCTTCTTCTTCGGGGCTGCCTTCTTCTTCGCTACCTTCTTCTTGGCAGCCTTTTTCTTCTTCGCCACAGTACGTTCTCCCTCAAGAGTGGATGGCGAGCTTCGTCTCGGTTTCTTCACACAACGGAAGACTTCGAGCGTGCCTCGCCAAGAACAAGAAAACCGAATACCCTCCTGGTAACCTCCAGCGGCAGGCAATCCTTCTTCATCGTGCCGCGAAGATCAACCTGTTTCTCGTATGGAGAATGACTTCCACGTAGTTGTACGATGTATGTAACCGATTGCAAGTGGTTATCGGGTGTTTGCCCGCTTTTTCTCAAGAAAACTATGTCGGTTACCAACGACGACCGCGGCCGGAGTATGCTTGCAGCGTCGTGTAACTGGAATAGGCCAAGAAGCCGAACATCACGGCCACAAAGATCTCATCCATCCCAATCAGTGCATACACGGCCATCATCGCACCGACGGCAACCGAGACGACCAGCGATCGTTCGATGCCCGCACGCGGATCGCGAAGCGAAAGAACTTCGCGGCAGATGTGCCCACCATCCAACGGATAGACGGGCAGCAGATTGAGTAACCCCCAAGCGACGTTAACCCCGATCATGTTGTCGAGGAACTGACGCAGGTACTTCGAATCGATGTCAAACATCGGCCGAACACCGAACGGCCCGCCGCGCTCCAGCCCGGTCAGGTTTCCGGAAAGAAAGACGCACCCCAGCACCACGGCCGCCAGTAGAAACCCGGCCACCGGACCCGCCAGGGAGATGAGGATCTGTCCCCGCGGCTGCAATCCCGGGGATCCGTGGGCTTGCCCCTGGTCGTAGGAGGCCAGTCCACCCATGCCGTACAGCGTGATCCAGGGACGAAATCCGTACCACCGCATGGTCATCGCATGGCCCAACTCGTGGACCAGAATCGAGACGAACACCACGGTGACCCAGATCAGCATCTCCTGCAATCCCGAATCACGCCGAATCCCCAGGAGGACGGCAATCAGCCAGAAGAACGGGTGAACCCGGACCGGGAACCCGAGGATCGCGAAATTCAGATCGCCCTGCGTTCGCTGAGGTTCGCCCAATAACACCGTCCGCGCTCCCTCCTATCCGCCGGATACCGACGACCGCTTTCGTGACCCGGCAAAATGGGGTCGAGCCACGCCCGATCCGCGCGGCGCGAGAATATCGAGCATGTAGTCGGCGGCCGTTGCCGAAGCCCCGCCGTGGGCGATCTCGGCCTTCAACTTCGCCAACTCGGCCACCCGCTGCCCGTGTTTCTCGGAATCGGTCAGCCACTCGATCACGTGGGCGGCCACTTGTGGCGACTTATCCTCGCAGGTCAGATACTCGGGAAACAAGACCCGCTCGGCGTCTTCCTGCCGGGGATCGAACGGCGTCACGTCGTCGGGAAAAAGGTCGTCGCAGGTCAACAGGTTGACCAGCGTAATGTATTTTACCTTGCGAAACCATTTCTGCACGCGGAATGCCAGCGGCGAGATCTGGTAGAGGACGACCGTCGGCGTGGCGTGGTACAGCAGTTCCAGGGAAACCGAGCCGGAAACGGCCATGCAGCAGTCGGCCGCCCGAATCAATTCGGGCGTCTTGCCCAGAAACACCTCAACCGGCAATCCCGAGGCGGACACCTCGTGTCGGGCCATCTCGGCCTGGTGCGGTTTGAACGACGCGATAGCGAACCGGGCATCCGGCACCGCTTGGCGTACCTGTTCGGCCGCCTTGAGAAACCACTTGAGGTTGGAAGCTACTTCCTGGGTTCGCGAGCCGGGAAGAATCGCCACCAACGGACCTTTGTCCGCCGCCATTTCCGAGACGAACTTTTCGTCGGTCGGATGCCGCCGGACCTCGTCGAAGAACGGGTGTCCGACGAACGTGGCGTGACACCCCCGCTGGCGAAACCAGGCTTCCTCGAACGGTAGTCCACACAATACGTGATCCACCAGCCGGCGCATCTTCTTCACCCGCCAACTGGCCCAAGCCCAGAGCTGTGGCGGAGCATAGTAGAAGACCGGGATGCCATGCACTTTGGCCCGACGCGCGACCCACCAGTTGAAGCCGGGGTAGTCGATCAGCACCACGGCGTCGGGCCGGTGATGGCGAAAATAGCGATCGGCCCGGCTGACCAGCGCCCAAAACTTGTGCAGGTTCAACAGCGCCCGGAGAAACCACATCACGGCCAGCACCGTTAGGTCGGCGTGCAGGCGGCACCCGGCGGCCTTCATTTGCGGTCCGCCGTAACCGACCGCCTCGATCCGCCCATGTCGCTTCTGCAATTGGCGAATCAGGTTCGCGCCGTGCAAATCGCCGCTAGGCTCTCCGGCCGAGAAGAAGATTTTCAGAGGTCGTTGCGGTGCGTCCATGCTCCGTATCCGTTGAAAAAGTCGTGTGCCACGGCTTGCTTGCAAGCAGTGCGGCTCCTTGGCGACGCGGAAACACGGCTAACAAGTAAGCCGTGCCGCCGATTGAACGTGAATGCCCACTCTCTCAACGAGCACCCTACGACAATTTGCAGATGCTAGCATCGGCCCGAAGTGTCGCTGTCCAACGATCTAAGCCGATCCCTGTCGTCGACGCGGAAAAATGCGCATCTGCCGCTGATTGGCCTTTGCGACGACGATTTCGCGACTCAACACCGCCTGACCGCGCCGCTGAAGCCACCAAACTCCCAGCAGATCGGTCAAACGAAACCGGCGCGACCGGATCGTTGCCGCGCGGGCGCTTGGACAATGTTGTACGCTAATTTCGTCCACACGAAAACCCCGAGCCGCGACCAACGGGCCTAAGTAGCGGTGCATCCCGCGGCCCAATTCCACCCCGGCGACGGCCTCGTGCCGGGCGGCCCAAAACAACCCGTCGGGGTCGTGGACCGCACCGCTGAGCAGGAATCGGTCCGGCCACCCGGCGATCGATCGGCAAATCTTCGGTAGCCGGCTCCGATGTCGTCGGCCGAAAACCAGATCGACACGCGCCAAACATCCCACCAATCGAGGGATCTCCCGCGCGGGGTATTGCTCGCTCGCGTCGGTGGCTATCAGCACGTCGCCCCGTGCCGCGGCAATTCCGGCGGTGACCGCCGCCGCCAGCCCGCCGGAACGGTCCAACCGGATCACGCGAAATGTTTCGTGCTCCGCCAGAAGCGGCTCGAGCGTCTCAAGTGATTCCGGGGGGGAACCGTCGTCAACGACCACGACTTCGTACGCCCCGTCGAGCCCGTCGAGAACATCGAGCCATTCGGGCAGCCGGCTCGCGACCATACTGGCCGCACCGCGCTGCGGAATGAGAAGCGAAAAGCGAACCATGGTTCCATCCAATCCGGCCCCACGAGCGAGGCCAATCCGAACCCAAGAATAGGGCCCATCACAGAAGAGCATCTGCGGAAGCCATTATGGTCAGTATTGCAGCATTGGGTAAATGTGGAAAGTGCAGTTTCGCTTGTGGCAACCACCGGTGCGGACCATCGGGGGCTGGCGAGCGGAACTCGCCACGTCGGGGCGACGCGAGAAGACTCGACAGGCCATCGGGGCTCAATCGTCGCGAAGCCGACCGACGATCAACGACCCGTTATGACCGCCGAACCCGAAGCTGTTGGAGATGGCCACGGGGATGTGGCGTGGTCGGGCTTGGATGGGGGTGTAGTCGAGATCGCACTTGGGGTCGGGCGTTTCCAGGTTGATCGTCGGCGGGACGATTCCTTCGCAGACGGCCTTGACCGTCAGCACCAACTCGACCCCACCGCTGGCCCCCAACAGGTGGCCCAACTGGCTCTTCGTACTGGAGATGCTCAGTTGTTTGGCCCAATCGCCGAAGACCGACTTCACCGCGGCGGTTTCGGCGATGTCGCCCAGCACGGTGCTCGTGCCGTGGGCGTTGATGTAGGCGACTTGCTCTCGGTCGATACGGGCATCGGCCAGGGCGCTTTCCATCGACTTGGCCGCCCCCACTCCGTCAGCGTCAGGCTGGGTAATGTGACCGCCGTCGCCGCTGGAGCCATAGCCGAGCACCTCGGCGTAAATGTCGGCGCCGCGTGCTTTGGCGTGTTCGAGTTCCTCGAACACCAGGGCACCGGCTCCCTCGCTGAGCACGAAACCGTCGCGACCGACGTCGAATGGGCGGCTGGCGCGGTGCGGCTCGTCGTTACGCTCCGACAAGGCTCGCATCGCCGTGAACGCACTGATTCCCATCCGGGTAACGGCCGCTTCGGAGCCGCCGGTGATCATCACGTCGGCGTCATCGTACTGGATGGTCTTGAAGGCCTCGCCGATGGCGTTGGTCGCACTGGCGCACGCAGTGGCCACGGCCGAGTTGGGCCCGCGCAGGCCGAATTGGATCGAGACGTGCCCGCTGGCCGCGTTAACCATCAGTTTCGGGATCGTGAAGGCCGAGACTTTCCTCGGACCTCTCTCCGTCATGCGGATGATCTGGTCCTCGATTTCCTGTAGGCCGCCGACGCCCGAGCCGAGAATCACGCCGCAGCGGAACGGCTCTTCGGTGGAGAAATCCAACCCCGAGTCGTTCACGGCATCGATCGACGCGACCAGGGCGTACTGGGCGAATAGATCAAGGCGTTTGGCCTCTTTGGGGGTGATGTACGCGCTGGGTGACCAATTCTGGATTTCACCCGCGATTCTTGCCCGATAGTCGTGGCAATCGAATCGCGTGAGCGCATGCACTCCACTCTCGCCGTTGCAGACGCGGGTCCACAAATCGGGAACCTGGCAACTCAGCGAGGTAACCGCTCCCAAGCCAGTTACAGCAACGCGGCGTCTCATGAAAGACCGTTAGGAAGAGGAGGGTCCGTTCTTTTCCTCGATGACCTTCTCGATGTGACCGACGGCCTGTCCGACCGTCTGGATCTTCTCGGCGGCATCGTCCGGAATGTTGATGTCGAACTCTTCCTCGAGTTCCATCACCAACTCAACCGTATCGAGTGAATCGGCTCCCAGATCATTCACGAAGGAAGTGTCTTGGGTAATCTGATCTTTTCCGACACCGAGTTGCTCGGCAACGATGTCTACGACTCGTTCTTCAACTGAGGCCACCTGGACGGTCCTCCTGATAATCACAAAACCTGGGGGCACTACACCGCTTGCCCCCGGACGTTCAATTCACACGAACCACCAACGTCTTGAGTTGCGTAACCCCAAAGGTCCCGCAAGAGTGTTGGTATACCTGTTTTTCCCCTGCTTGTCTATATCTCCCGACCGCATTTTTGTTCCCGGGCCCCATTTTTGTGCTCTGATGACGATCTTGTCCCCCCGGGCACATCCTTGGGAGCGGGTTCTGCTCAGGCGGTTAGCCCTCCGTCGACGGTCAGCACGTGGCCGGTAATAAACGCGGCCGCGTCGCTGGCCAGGAAGAGCACGGCATCGGCGATATCTTCCGGTTGCCCCACCCTACCGAGTGGGGTATGGCTCGCTACTTCCTTGAGGATGTCCTCCCCCAACGCGGCAGTCATTTCCGTGGCGATGAATCCCGGTGCCACGGCATTGACCGTGATGTTTCGTCCGGCCAATTCCTTGGCCACGGTCCGTGTCAGTCCGATCACTCCCGCTTTGGATGCCGAGTAATTCGCCTGTCCCGGATTGCCCGTCAGTCCCGACACGCTGGCCATATTGATGATTCGTCCCTGCCGCCCCTTCATCATCGGCTTAGCCGCCGCTCGGGTGAACAAGAAAGTGCCGCGAAGATTGATTCCGAGCACGAGGTCCCATTGGTCGTCGCTCATCCGCATGACCATGGTATCGCGGGTCACCCCGGCGTTGTTGACCAGGAGGTACAGTCCCCCCCACTTTGTGGCGACTTCCTTGACCACCTCGTTGACCCGGGTGCTGTCGGTGACGTCGCACGCCCATGCCTCGGCCGTACCTCCAGCAGCGGTAATCTGACCGACCGTTTCGGCCAGCACTTCCGCATTGACGTCGACGCAGGCCACCTTGGCCCCGGAGCCGGCCAGGCGGAGGGCGATACACTTGCCCAGGCCGCGAGCCGCGCCGGTGACGATTGCCACCCGATCGGTCAGGTCGGCCGAGATTCTTGGTGTCTTATCTTCTGCCATCGCTTCGTTCTCGCGGTTGTTGTCTCTCGCCGGCGGGAAAAAGGGGACAGGGCACCTTCTGTGCGAAGCACCCGGAGGGCCGTTCCGGCAAGAGGGTCCTGTCCCCGTTTTCCTAGACGGTGATGTTATGGCACTCCAGCTTCCGGTCGATGCGTCGCAACAGGCTGCGGAGCACGCGCCCTGGCCCGACTTCGTAAAACGGAGCGAATCCCTGATCGATCAGGTATCGCATCGAATCCTCCCACCGCACCGGACGGAGGACTTGGCGGATGAGCAACTGGCGGATTTCTTCCGGGTCGTCGTGCGGTTGGGCGTCGACATTGGAGACGACGGGGATTCGGGGGGGGTGCATGGGTACGTCGGCCAGCGCTCGGGCCAATTGTTCGTCGGCGGGGCGCATGATCTGGGTATGAAATGCTCCGGCAACCGCCAGAGGCACCGCTTTCATCGCACCGAACGATGCGGCCGATTCGGCCGCCCGCTCACAGGCCGCGTTGCTCCCGGAAACCACGATATTGCCCGGGCAAAGGAAGTTGGCGATTTCCAGCGTGTCCTCGCCCCGCACTTCGTCGCAAAGGGCCTCGACCTGGACCCGCTCCAGCCCCAAGATGCTGACCATTCCGCTGGGGGTCGCGTCGGAGGCCTCTTGCATGGCGGCCCCTCGTTTCTGGACGAGGGTCAACCCGGCCTCGAAATCCATCACTCCGGCAAAGACCATCGCCGTGTATTCACCGAGGCTCAACCCGGCCGCCGCCTCACAGGAGAGCACGACCTCGGGCGATTCCTCTCTCAGGGATTCCAATGCCGCCAGACTGGTGACAAACAGCGCCGGCTGGCTGGTGACGGTCGAATCGAGTTGTTCGGCCGGTCCCTCGAAGCAGAGCGTCGCCAGATCGTAGCCGAGGATTTCGCCGGCTGTGTCGAACAAGCTACGCGCAGCGGGCAACGACTCGGCCAACTGCTGGCCCATGCCGACCGTTTGCGCCCCTTGACCGGGGAAAAGGAAGGCGATCCTGCTCAATGTTGCTCAATCCTTAGGACTTCGCCTCGACCAGCTTTCGGCCCATGTAATGGCCGCACTTGGGACAAATCACGTGGCTTGGCAACGCCGTGCTGCACTGCGGGCAGTAGGACAACTGCCGGGCGGTCAAGCTGTCGTGCGACCGGCGTTTGCCGGTTCGGGAATTCGAGTGGTTTCGTTTGGGAACGGCCATGGTCTCACTACCCATCAACGGGGATATCGCGGCTTGCGTGCGTGGCGGGCATACCCAGCACGCCCAGCACACCGAACGTCGAAACCATACAACTTAAACTCCCCCGAGCGACCTGTCAACCGAGACCGAGGAGGACCACCCCTATCGCGAGGGGGCTTCGTGCTCCTACGCCAAGATTTCGCCGATCGAACTGGCGGCCGTTTCCAGTGCTTCGGGCAACCCTTCAGGGTTTTTCCCGCCGGCTTGGGCCATGTCGGGGCGTCCGCCGCCGCCGCCGCGCACCAGTTTGGCGACCGTGCGGATCCACTGCACCGCGTCGCCGCCCTGCTCGACCAGGTCGCGACTCATGCCGGCGATCAGCAGTACCTTGTCGTCGCCTTGCCGGGTTCCCAGCATCACGGCCACCGGGGCCGCCTTCTTGCGGAGTTGGTCGATCAGCCCGCGCAGTTGGCCGACGTCGGCGTCGGGCACCTCGGCGGTCACCACCTTGGCCCCGGCCACCAGGGCGGCGTCTGCCAGTAATTGGTCGGACGAGACGGCCTGGGCCTGGCGTCCGGCGGCGGCCTGTTTCTTCAACTGGCGAACCTCTTTGACCAGGCTCTCCACGCGGGCCGGCACGTCCTCGCGATTGGTCTTCAGGGCCAGAGCCGTGCGGCTCAAGAGTTCCTCGGTCGCAAGCGCCCGGCCGACCGACTCCATGCCGGTTACCGCCGTCACACGGCGA
Source organism: uncultured Planctomycetaceae bacterium (assembly GCA_964444795.1). Classification (GTDB taxonomy): domain Bacteria; phylum Planctomycetota; class Planctomycetia; order Pirellulales; family Thermoguttaceae; genus JABMRP01. The sequence goes on along the minus strand of CAYUIQ010000061.1, from coordinate 27,458 downwards.
ATGCCCTTGGCGATGCTCTCCTCGCCGACGATCTTGAACAGGCCGATCAGGCCCGAGTTGTCCAGATGCGTGCCGCCGCAGAGTTCCTTGCTGAAATCGCCGACCGACACCACGCGCACCACGTCCGGATATTTCTCGCCGAAGAGCATCGTGGCACCGCTTTGCCGGGCTTCCTCGATAGGCATGTTGGTCCAACTGACCGGCACGCCCTCGATGCTGCGAGCGTTCACTTCGGTTTCGACCTGGACGAGTTGTTCGGCCGACAGGGCATGGTTGTGGTTGAAGTCGAACCGCAACAGATCGGGCTCCACCTTCGAGCCCTTTTGTTGCGTTTGCTCGCCCAAGCATTGCCGCAACGCGTGCTGGAGGATATGCGTGGCCGAATGGGCTCGGCGAATCGCCTGCCGCCGGGCATGATCCACTCGGGCGGTTACCTGATCCTTGTAGGCAATCTTGCCTTCGCGCAAGAAACCGACGTGCAGCGTCAGTCCGTCTTCGATCCGGGTATCGACCACCTCGAAGCGTCCGCCGACACAGACAATCTCGCCCCGATCACCCACCTGACCGCCCATTTCGCCGTAAAAGGGCGTTCTGTCCAACACCACGACCAGCGGGTGTTTCGTATCGACCTGCTGCAACTCGTAGCAGGTGCGTTCGCCGTCGATCAGGCCAACGACCGTCGCGTCGTCGCACGATTCGGTGTCGTAGCCGACGAATTCGATCTCGGGAACCGTGGGTTTCAGTTCGTCCAACGGGCCCGACTTGAACAGTTCGGTCCGTTGACCGGCACCGGAGGCTTTTTCGTGCTTGCGCTTGGCCGCGTTGTAGCCGTCCCAATCGAATCCCAGCCCGGCTTCCAGGGCCATCACTTCGGTCAACTCGGGCGGAAAGCCGTGGGTGTCCAACAGCCGGAAGGCCGGTTCGCCCGGTACCTTGGCGGTGCCCGAGGACTTGGTCTCTTCCATCAGTTTTTCGGCCCGGGGCATGCCACGGCCGATCGTGTCGAAGAACGAGTCCTCTTCGTTTTCGATCCCCTGAGCCACTCGCCCGACCGTTTCCTTCAGTTCGGGATACGGGCCGCTCATCGCCTCGACCACGGCGCCCACCAGCTTGTGCAGCACGGGCTGCTGCATACCCAACTGGTAGCCGTCGAGCGTTGCCCGGCGGATGAGCTTGCGGATGACGTAGCCTTCCTTCTCGTTGTCGGGATAGACATTTTCGTGGATCGCAAAGGTGCAAGCGCGGACGTGATCGGCGATGCGACGCAGCCGCCGGCCGTCCTCGCTCCCGGGGGCGTACTTTATGCCACACACTTCGCCGGCCGCCTCGACCAGCGGGCGGAGGATATCGATATGAAAATTCGTTTCCACGCCCTGCAACACGGCGGCCGTGCGCTCCAGACCCATGCCCGTGTCGATGTTCTTGCTGGGCAGCGGGCGGAGATTGTCCGGCGGATCGCCCACGCGGTTGAATTGCGTGAAGACCAGGTTCCAGATCTCGACTTCCCCCTCGTCGGGGTGGAAATAGATCTCGCTACACGGCCCGCACACACCGTCGGGCCCTTGACTGGGCGCATTGGCGGGCCAGAAGTTCTCATCCTCGCCCAGTCGCCGGATCCGCTCGGGGGGGAGTTTGATATCGTTTTCCCAGATGCCGTAGGCTTCATCGTCGTCGAGATAGACGGTGGCCGAGAGCCGCTCGGGGTCCAGGCCGAGCCAATTTTTGGCGGTCAGAAACTCCCAGGCCCAGTTGATCGCATCCCGTTTGAAATAGTCGCCGAAGCTGAAATTCCCCAGCATCTCGAAGAACGTGTGATGGTAGGCCGTGCGGCCGACGTTGTCGATGTCGCCGGTGCGTAGACACTTCTGGCAGGTAGTCGCGCGGGTGAACTCAAGTTTGCACCGGCCAAGAAAATGGTCCTTGAACTGGTTCATGCCCGCGGGGGTGAACAGCACCGAAGGGTCCCAACGGGGGACGAGCACGTCGCTGGGCCGGCGGGTGCACCCCTTGGTCTCGAAGAATGCCAGGTATTTCTCTCGAAGTTCGTCGGTCTTCATCGGTCTAACTATGTGGGGGAAGGCGGTTTTGGCGGAACTCCTCATCATATCGGCAGATAGGGCACCTGAAAAGAAGTCACGCACGGCCGCGGGAGATGCGAAAACTACGTCAAACCACCCGACGAGCCGGGGCAATTTCACAAACCCTTGACAGACAACGACTTGTCAGGCAAGAATTGCGGGACGGTGAGCTACTGAAACAACGAATGCGAGTCTTCCGATGCTGGTGGTTAGTTCCAAGCTGAAGATTCCGCTGCGCGAGTTCCGGTTCACGTTCGCTCGGAGCTCGGGTCCCGGGGGGCAGAACGTCAATAAGGTCAACACGAAGGCGACGCTGCGATGGAAGATTACGACCAGCCGCAGCCTGCCCGAGGCGGTGTTTGGGCGGTTTCGCAATAAATATGGCCGGCGAATCAACAGCGAGGGGGAACTGCTGATCGTCAGCCAGCGGTTTCGCGATGCGGGCCGAAACGTGGCCGATTGTCTGGAGAAGCTGCGGCAGATGCTAGCCGAGGTGGCGACGGCCCCCAAACGGCGAAAGCCGACCAAGCCCTCCCGCGGATCGGTCCGGCGCCGCCTGGCCGACAAACGGCACCGCGCGCAAAAGAAGCAGGGGCGACGGGTCACCGATGATTCGTGAACGGCTTCCGTCCACCCGACGCGGACTGCCGACATAATGGAAACCCGAAGCGTAAGCGAGGCCCCTACTGGTCCCACTGGCGCTGCTGGTCCAGCAAGCTCAACTGGCGCTCGATCCAGCCGACGACGCGACCGGGCGTCGGAAAGTGCAGGGCCACGGCAACGATCAGCACGGCGGCCACTGCCAGGCTCAGGGTCGTTCCCTCGACGAAATAGGCCACCAGGGCAAAGAACGCCGCGCCTTCGAACATCGCGGCTCCGACGATCGTCTTCGTCGTGAACACATAGCACAGTTTTCCCGCGTCGCCGGTCTTGGCAAGAAACTCGTCGGGTATCGGGGAGTTGCCACTGGCCTGTTGCGGAGGCTTCCATGTGCCTTCCGCGATTTTCCGCCGGGCAGCCGAAACGAGCCATGCCGGGACCACCGCCCTGGCCAGCAGCATTGCCGCGGCAAAGACCAGGACCACATAGACGAGCATGGGTTCCTCTGCCGCCGCCTGGGCCGGACCGTTCCCCCCCAGTCGCATGAACAGGGCCATTGCCAGGAATACAACGCAGCCCCCGGTCAGCGCGACGGTGACGATCTGAAGCAGTCGCACCGGCCGAACAATCTCTTCCCGCCATTGCGTTTCCGGCATCGTTCGTTCTCCCGGGCGGACCCACGGGATGCAACCCGTGGGCGTGGCTAATCGCTACCCGCTAATCGCTAATCGCTACCCAGCGTCTCCGTCCAAACACACGCACCCCACGACAACCCCACACCGAAGCCAACCAACAGACTCCGTACACCGGGCCGCAGGCGTCCTTCATCGCGAAGATCGTTGATGAGAATCGGGAGGGTCGACGAGACCGTGTTGCCGCGGTCTTGGAGATTCTCGGGCACCTTTTCGGCGTCCCAACCCATTCGCGTTCGCAGATGCTCCGTTACGTAGGCGGTGGCCTGATGCACCAGAAACAGATCGATCTGGTCTTGCTCCAATTTCGACTGGCGGAGCACTTGCTCGACCATCGGCGGGACGACGTTCAGGGCGAACTTGACTAGCTCGGGACCGTCCATCGACATGCGACTTGGCCAGCGTTTTCGCTTACGCGGGCGGAGGGCGTCTTTCTTGGGCCGGGCTCCGCCGTCGCCCACCATCAGCGCGTCGCCGCCGCTGCCGTCGGTGCCGAAGACGAAGCCCTGCAACGAGGGCTCCCCGGCAGCCTCGATTAGCGTGGCGGTGGCCGCGTCGCTGAAGATCGTTCGTAGCGAGCGATCGGTTGGATCGATGTACTTGGTGTACGTTTCCGCGGTGATGAGCAGGATCCGCCCGGCAACGCGGCCGCGAATCAAACCATCGGCCAGGGCCAGTCCGTAGACGAACCCCGAGCAGCCGAGGTTGAAGTCCAAAGCACCGACCGACTGCGAAAGTCCCAAGCGGTCTTGCACCAGACAGGCGGTCGTGGGGAGCGGATAGTCGGGCGTCTGCGTGCAAAAGAGGAGAAAATCGATCGAGCCGCGATCGATCCCGTGATCGGAAAACAACTTCTCCGCCGCCGCCACGCCCAAATCCGAGGGACACTCGTCCGGCGATGCGATGTGCCGTCGGCGAATTCCCGTCTTGGAATAGATCAGGTCCATGTCCCACTCGGGGAACGCGGCCGCCAATTGGTCGTTGTCTTCGACCGTATCCGGCAGGGCGATGGCGATAGGACCCACCGCTGCAAATCTCGACGCTGATTCCATGGCCGCCAATGCATCTGACTCAAAAGGAAGGGGCGCTCGTCCCCGGGGAGGTTCGGCGGCACGACTGGTACCTCCGGTGAGGGGGGCACGCCGGGCACCGGCCCGAAACATTTGACCATACACCCCCACACCCGACGTTGCAACCTGCCCCGCTTGCCTCTCACCCGTAGCGAGGGGGGTGCGGTTCGTGTTTTCCGAGCATCGCAAACAAGCCGCGCGGTTTCCTCTTTCCCAAAAGGGCAACATGTTGCCGAACCGAATCGTCGCCATGCCGTAGAACGTCCACAGTGACCGTTGTTCCCGGAAGAACTCTCCCGACAAGCATCTCCCCTCCGCCGCATCACCTCACCGGGCTTCTTCCCTCGGGCTCGTCGCCGCGTGGCTTTTCGCGTGCATAGCGTGTGGTGTTTTCACCACATTGGCGCCGGTATCGTGGATCTCCGCCGGGTTTCGGCGCACGGGCGTGAATGTGACCTATACTTCAAGCAGGAGACGCCCTTGGGCGTTTCGGCTTGTCCCTGATCTTGTCTGTTTGCAGTCTGATCGTTTGGCCGTTTCGGCCGCTTTGACCCGGTGAATCGCCGAGAGCCCACCGCAATCGCGGCAAGAGGGTTCCGTCGCTGTCGCCGAACTCGCGTTCGACCAGTCGCTCGCTACACCTTGATGAATTTGCACCTGTTGAATCGGAGCGAAAGAGGTCTAAGATGCGCCCCCAGAATTGGCTTATGCGCAAGGCATTGGGAAAACGGAATGAACCGCAAACCGGGAAACGGTTCACCAGAGATAGCCTTCGTTTTGAGCCGTTGGAGCAGCGGATGCTCCTATCGGTGGCTCCCGGCCCGGCCAAAGGGCTTGACGAAGAGCTATTCCTTCCCACCGGCGCATACGTCGACGAATCGCAGTTCCTGCCCACCGGCGGATACGTCGACGAATCGCAGTTCTTGCCCACCGGCGGATACGTCGACGAATCGCAGCTCTTGCCCACCGGCGGATACGTCGACGAGTCGCAGTTCCTACCCACCGGGTCTTGCGACGTGTTCAGCGGCGACGGGGCGACGCAGACGGCCCGCTTTGACTTCGCGTTTGAGGGAGTGCCCACGATTGAGCAGTTCGCGGACGGCGTGCTCGTCACACTCGACGGCGAGGAAACGTGGCTGGCCGTCGGCGATCCGGTCGTTCCGGTGCATCAATCGTCGTTCGTACTGCCGGAGGGGATGGCCATCACGTCGATCGAGATCACGTATCTCGACACGGGCGTGGTCATTGGCAGCGGAATGCAGCTTCTGGCGGCGCCGACGGCCGTTGCGCTGGACGGGAGTCTTCCCACCGGCGACGAGTGGACGGAAGTCGTTTCCACGTCGTTTCCCGACGCCGAGGCGGCCAGCTTCTCCAACTATTCGATGGCCGGCTATCAGATCGGTTCGCTGCGTGTTTTCCCGGTCGAGTACGACGCGGCCACCGACACGCTGACCTATCACTCATCGGTCTCGGTTAACGTGACCGTCAGCGCCGTGGCGACCGACGGCATGGTGGACGTGCGGGACGTGGAGGGCGATCGTGATCGGGTTGCCCGGCTCGTCGACAACCCCGACGCGCTCGATTTCTACACCGTGACCACAACGGGCGATCCGAGCGATCCCGCCGCTCCGGGCGATACCGAGCCGGCAATCACCGCCCTGCCCGGTGGTAACTACGAGTACGTGGTCATCACCAGCGCCGCGCTGGCCGACACGTTTGGGGATCTGGTCGACCAGAAGACCAGCCGAGGGCTCAGCGCGGGAATCGTGACGACCGAGTACGTTTCGGCCAACTATACGGGTACGGAAAACGGCGATCTGGCCGACAAGATTCGTCATTTCGTCTCCGACGCCTACGCCAATTGGGGGACCGAATGGATCTTGCTGGGCGGCGATACGGAAATCATCCCGGTACGCGGAGTGTACGCCTCCGTCGGGTCGACGGTGGACAACGCGCTGCCCACCGACATGTACTACGCCTGCCTCGACGGCACGTGGAACGGTGACGGCGACGGCCTGTGGGGAGAAGCGAACGACGGGACCGGCGGCGGCGACATCGACCTGGCCCCCGAGGTTTACATCGGCCGGGCTCCGGTCAGCAACGCGACCGAGGCGTTCAACTTCGTCGCCAAGACGGTGCGATACGAGACCACCACCCACGCCAACGTCGACACGGCCGTCTGGCTGGGCGAAAGTCTTGACGCGAGCACTTGGGGTAGCTATTCCGGGATACCGATTCGCGACCAGTCCTTGCCCGTGGATTGGAACGTGGTCGAGATGTACGATTCGGCGGGTGGTTGGACGGCCGGTGATCTGCTCAACCAACTCAACGCCAGCCCGAACATCGTCAACCATCTCGGGCACGCCAATGAGACGTACAACGCCCGGTTGGGCAACGCCAACGTCGCTGCGCTGTCCAACGAGGATCCCTACTTCATGTACTCGCAGGGGTGCATGTCGGGCTCGCTGGACACGCACAACATCTCCATTGCCGAACAGCACGTGGTCGACGATCACGGCGCGTTCGGAGTTGTGATGAACTCGCGTTACGGCTGGTACATGCCCGGCAGCACGCCCAGCGCCAGTCATTACTACGCCAACGAATTCTGGGACGCCGTGTTCAACGAGGGTCTCACGTCGCTGGGGCAGGCCAACCAGGACTCCAAAGACGACAATATGTTCCGCGTCGGCACGACCGGCTCGTATCGCTGGATCACGTTCGAAACGAATCTGTTCGGCGATCCGGAAACGGCCATCCAGACGGCCACCGGTCCGGTTGCTCCTCCCACGGGCGTGGAGGGGACGGTATGGAACGACACCAACGGCAACGGCGTGATGGACGGCGAGGAGCAGGGTTTGGCCGGCCAACGGGTCTACATCGACGCCAACGGCAACGGCCAATACGACAACGACAGCCAGACTATCGTGTCCGGGCAGGTGCCCGTGACCATCATCGACAACGAGGCCGTGACTTCGGCGCTGGTGGTCGACGGTGGTCCCGAGTCGATCTACGACCTCAACGTCACGCTCAACATTACCCACACCTACGACAGCGATCTGGAGATTTATCTGATCAGCCCCAACGCGACGCGAGTGATGCTGATCAATCGCGCCGGCGGAGGCGGCGACAACTTTACCGACACGACGCTCGATGACGAAGCGGACACGCATATCAGCACCGCCATCGCGCCATTCACCGGTACGTTTCGAGCGGCCGAGTTGCTCTCCACCTTCGACGGCGAGGATGCCAACGGCACTTGGACTTTGGAAATCTGGGATCGGGCCACGTACGACTCGGGCGAGCTGACCGGTTGGTCCTTGGAGCTTTGCGGCAGCGTGCCGGAGACGGCCGTGGTGACCGACGCGCAGGGCGATTATGCACTTTCCGACTTGGCGGCGGGAAGCTACTCGATCGGGCATGACCCGTCCGGCGGCTGGTCGCACACGCAGCCGGGCAGCGGTATCCTCAACGTCAACGTGAGCGACGGCGTGGTCGTGGGCAACGTCGATTTCGGTATCCGAGAAGAGACGCTTCCACCGGCGGTCGACCTGGGAGCGATCGATTTCCTGGAGATTGCCGGCCTGGACCCGACCGGCGGCGACCTCTGGTACACGCTGGAAACGTCGCATCAGGGCTACTTGACCTTGGAGGCCCTGTTTGCCGGGTCGGGCGATCAGTTGGGAATGGCCCTTCACGACGCCAACTTCAACGTCTTGGCCAATTCAACGGTTTCCACCGGCGGAGAACGGATCGATTGGCAAGCTGCGGCCGGCCAAACGTTCCATCTCAGCCTTCAGGGGACCGTCGCCGAGGTGGATCTGCGTCTGGCCAATCTGGTGAGCCGCAACGGCACGGAACTGACCGTCCATGGCACCGGCGGGGATGACGAGTTCCGCCTGGCCGCCGGCACGACGCATCAGGTTACGATCAACGGAGTCGACTACGCATTCTCGGGCACGGAAGTTACGGCCGTGGCCTTCGCCGGCGGCGCCGGCAGCGACGCGGCGGTGCTGGTCGCGTCCGCGGGCGCGGATACGGCAAGAGCATGGCCCACGTCGGCAACGCTTACCGGCGGCAGCTATTCCGCCACGGTGACGCAAGTCTCCGACATTAGCCTTGTCGGCAACGGCGACAACGACGTGGCGCTCCTTTACGATTCGGCGGGCGACGACACACTGGTGATCGACGACACGTACGGTGCGTTGACCGGCGGGCTGCCCGGCGAGACGTTCGCGCTGACTGCCAACGACTTCCGTTACGTCCATGGATTCTCCACATCCGGCGGCACCGATACGGCCGAACTCTACGGGACGGCCGGCAACGACACCGTGGTGACCCGGCCGACCGATGTCAAGATCATAGGCGCCGAGCACTTCGGCCGAGCTTGGTATTTCGACGCGGTGACCGTCCACGGCGGCGGCGGCAACGACCTCGCCGTGCTGTTCGATTCGGCCGGACAGGACATTCTCCGGGCCTCGCCCACCAACACCACCTTTTCCGGCAATCTGTTCGACTACCAAATACTCGGCGTCGGCTCGGTCCGGGCCTACTCCAGCGGCGGCAATGACGTGGCCTTCCTCTACGATTCGGCGGGTGACGACACGCTGGTGGTCAACGACGCGTACGGATCGCTGACCGGCGGGTTGCCCGGCGAGACGTTCTCGCTGACCGCCAATAACTTCCGTTACGTTCACGGCTATTCCACGGCCGGCGGCACCGATACGGCCGAGCTTTACGGGACGGCTGGCAACGACACCGTGGTGGCCCGGCCGACCGATGTCAAGATCGCAGGCGCCGAGCACTTCGGCCGGGCTTGGTACTTCGGCGACGTGACCGTCCAGGGCGGCGGCGGCAACGACCTCGCCGTGCTGTTCGATTCGGCCGGGCAGGACATCCTCCGGGCCTCGCCCACCCGCGCCACGTTCTCCTCGATCGGCCTTTTCGACTATGAGATACTCGGCGTCGGCTCTCTCCGGGCCTACTCCACCGCCGGCAACGACGTGGCCTTCCTGTACGATTCGCCCGGCGACGATCTACTGGTGGTCAACGACACGTACGGCTCGTTGACCGGCGGGCTGCCCGGCGAGACGTTCTCGCTGACCGCCAACAACTTCCGTTACGTCCACAGCTATTCCAGGGCCGGCGGCACCGATACGGCCGAACTCTACGGGACATCCGCTCAGGACACCGTGGTTACCCGGCCGACCGATGTCAAGCTCCTGGGTGCCGGACACTTCGGCCGGGCTTGGTATTTTGATCGCGTGATCGCCGACGGCGGTGGCGGCGACGATGTCGCCGTGCTCTACGATGTCGATCATCTGGAATCCGGATTCACCCCGTCGGCTGTCGGCACGTACTACTGGCTGTGGGACCTGGAAGACTACACCGTAGTGAACGAGCCCGCGCAAGGCGGCACCACCTACTTCGACGCGGTCGACGCCGTCTACACGGCGTATTGGGATTAGGGCGACGCTGGGTCGGGATGGATGGGAAACCGGTTCGGATTCCCATGTCGGCGCTCGTCGCAACCTATGCGGTAAGTTGGCCCCAAGAGGTCAATCGAGTGTTTGACCGCCAGTTGAGACGGTTCACTCGATTCCGAGTCCCTTCTCCGTCGTCTTGTCAAGCCGCCTTGCTCGACGCCCCGCGGTCCGCGGGGGTGGCGTGATTCATGACCTTGGCGACGGCCCGGCATGTGTCGAGAACATCTTCTTCGCTGAGCGTCGGATGAACGTGCAACATCAGACTCGTTTGGCCCAATTGGCGGGCGACGGGCAGCCGCTCCGGTGGCTGCAACCGGTCGGCGGCAAACGCTTTTTCCCGATAGATTTCCGGACACGCACCGCTGCCGCAAGGGATCCCCTCGGCCTGCAGGGCGCGTACGATCCGATCCCGCGTCCATCCGTCTCGGATCGCCTCGGGCCGTAGAAAGGCGTAGTACTTATAGTAGGCGTGTGCGACGCCGATTTCAGGCACGGCCACGCGTACCGCGGGCATGGCGGCCAGTTGCTCGTGAAGCAGGGCGGCATGGCCGCGGCGAGCTTGTACCCACGACGGTAGTTTTCGCAAGGCGATCCGCCCGATCGCCGCCTGAATTTCGGTCATCCGCCAGTTGGTGCCGAACGACTCGTGCAACCACCGGAACACCTGGGGGTGGTCCTGGCGATGGACGGCCTGCCAGCTCTTGCCGTGGTCCTTGTAGCTCCAGGCCTTTTCCCATACGGCTTCATCGTTGGTGGTGAGCATGCCCCCTTCGCCGCCGGTGGAGATGATCTTGTCCTGACAGAAAGAGAAGGCCGCCACGTGGCCCAGCGATCCGACGGGTCGTCCCCGGTAGGTCGCTCCGTGTGCCTGGGCGCAATCCTCGATGACCGTCAGTCCGTGCTCATCCGCCAGTTGCATGATGGCGTCCATCTCACACGGCCAACCGGCCAGATGGACGGCGATGATCGCCCGAGTGCGAGGTGTGAGAACGGCGCGGACGGTGCCGGCCGTGACGTTTTGGCTTGCGGGATCAACGTCGGCGAAGACGGGCGTGGCCCCGCGGGCGATGCAACAGCTTGCCGAGGCGACGAAACTCCGGCAGGTGACGACGACCTCATCGCCATGGCCGATGCCCAGACTCTGAAGCGCCAGTTCCAGGGCCAGGGTCCCGTTGGCCACGGCCACGGCGTGGCGGCAACCGACGGCCTCGGCAAACTCCCGCTCGAAGAGCCGAACCTGCTCGCCCGTCCAGGCGTTGACGTTGCCCGATCGCAATACGCCGGACACCGCGACAATGGTCTCGTCGTCGAACACGGGCCACGGTGGAAAGGAAGTCAGCCGAAGGGGAGTTCCTCCGTCAATGGCGAGCTTTCGGTCATGGAGCCAAGGGGCATTCATATGAAGCACTTCGGTAAGCCGCGGTGTCTCGACGGGGATTTTGGGTACGGGTCATGCCGTGGTATGGTTTAGCATTCGGGACACGTTCTCAGGCAGCGCGCCGGGCTGCGGGACGGCGATACGCGGGAAAAAAGGACTGCTCGCCTTCGTCCTCTGAGTTATCACCCGTCTGCGCAATTCGCTGCCGTGTCAGTTCGCGGTAGGCGTCGGGATCGACGATCATTCGTACCGTGCCGAAGGGAAGGCGGGTGTTGGAGAAACCTTGCTTGAAACGGAAGAGGGAATCCTCACTCGCGCCGAGGCCGCCTCCCAGATGAAACCAGGCATACCCGTTTTCTGTCGCCCAGTGGCGCATCTGATCAAAGATGAGTTTCACGGCTCCATGACAGGAACGGAATTCGGTGGGCGTTCCGCCGAGGTGGTATTGCACGATATCCCCGGTCAGCAGGAAGATGCTCCCGCTAACGGCCTTCCCGTCTTGTTCGGAGAACAGCAGCTTGGCGCGGTTTCCCAAGTGTCGTTTGAGTGAGTTGAAATAGCCGTCGGGGAAGTAGTAGCCACTCGCTGCTCCCACCCGATCCATCGTTTCGCAATAGAACCGGCGAAAGAGATCGATACGCCGAAATTCGGGATCTTCGGTGACGATCATTCCGTCGGTTCGGGCGCGACGGATATCGCGACGATGGTTTGTGCGCATCGCCCGAACCTGTTCTTCTTCGGGCTGGCGCAAATCGATGGCCACGGTCGGCCCCTGTGTTACGGTTTCGGCAACTCCGGAAAAGAGCCACGAGGAATCGATCAGCGGGTGCTGCCGGCCGAAGAAGGAGACCACGCGCAGACTGTTCCAGGCTTCGGTCAACGCCACTTGAAAGGCCGAACGGAACGCTTCGGCTGCCGGTTCCGTCTCTTGCACCGATGTCACGGCGCCCGGGTATCCGTAGACCGATACCGCATCGCAACGCGATGGCCCCTCGGTTGCCCCGGCGTCGGCTACCGGCCGGAGCAGGAACGGCAAGGCGGCACAGCGTTCGGAATCACAGTGTCCAGAATTCTCGAAGAAGAACAGGTAGGGTTCTCCTTCGCCTTGCTCTTTGGCAACGCGATGATAGCCGGGGAGATGATACGAGTCGTATACCCCGCAACGAGCCAAGGCATCAAGCCAGCCAGACTCGTCGTCGAGGGGGATTAGGCGAAAGTCGATCATGTTTCTCAACTCAGGCGGCCGCTCGTGTTCTGGTCATGCCTGCGGCGGCGGTCACAACCGATACCCACTGGGCGGCCAATGTATCGCGATCGAAACGATCTTTCGCTACCCGGCGACTGGCCGCGCATGCTCGATCCAGCCAGCCCCTGTCGCGGATCGCCGCGACCAACTCGTCGGCCGAGGATTCGACGTCTTGCGGATGAAGAACGAGACCACACGCCGTTTCCCGGATACGGTCGGCAAGCCAGCCTTGATGATTGATGACGATGGGACGTCCCGCGGCATACGCATCGAACACTTTGTTGGCGCAGTTGTTCCACATCTCCTTCGTATCCTGGACCACCGAAGTACACATGTCGGCCGCCGACAAGATGGCCGGCATGTCGGCTTTGGGGACGGGTGGAAGCATGAAAAAATTGCGATCGAGGACTGCCAATTCCCCGGCGACACGGCGCACTTTCTCTTCTTCCTTGCCGCTGCCGACGACAAGGAACCGGATTTCCGGGTCGCGACGGGCAACCGCTTGGGCAAGTCGGGCCAAATAGTCCACGCGGTTGACGACTCCCAACGCACCGGTGTACACCACCAGGGGGCGATCCTGCAACCAGGCATAGCGCCGGCGAAACTCAAGTCCCACTTCCTCCGGCACCCCAAAACGCTTTCGATCACTAATATTGGGGATCACGGTTACTTTCTCGGCCGGATATCCCGTCCCCACGACGCCTTCCTTCATGCCGGGCGAGAGGGCGACAATATGGGCCGCGTTACGATAGGCGAAGCGCTCCAACCACCGAGCGGCGGCGATCGTCAGCGGGTTTCTCAGAGCCCCGACGGCGATGGGCGTTTCCGGCCAAAGGTCGCGGACCTCGAAGACCAGGGGAATCGAGTGCTTCCGCGCCGCGTGGACGCCGGGAAATGCAATCGTCAAGGGGGTGCTGGTGGCATAGACAACGTCGCTCGGCAACTTCGCCGCCTTTTTGGAGGCTGCCCATGCAAACTCGAAAAACGCCCGAATACGCCGGATGTAGCCCATCTTGCTGGAGTAAGCGACCGGGTACCGATGGACGTGAATCCCCGACTCCGTGGTGCGGGTCCATCCGCGACTGCCGCCGGTGCGGTCGGTCGTGACCATGTGGACCTCGTGTCCTCGGGCAACCGCCTCTCGTGCCATTTCATAGGAACGGGTCCCGCCGGCCTCCTCGGGCGAGACATAGTACTGGTGAAGGTAGATGATTCTCATGCGTCTATCAGCGACGGGTGCAAAGAGAAACGACGATCTCGGCCGAACTTGCCCCGCTGGAGTGGGCGGCCGCTGAAAGGGTCGACGCGACCTCTCTCTTCAAATCAGTCTCGGCCGTGCCTTCGGGTCGCGCGGGAATCCACTGCTCCACGAGGAGTCGGACTATGACAAGAACGGCCATTTGCGTCAAGGCCAAGTCAAACTCGTCCGTGTCTCTACGCGGCATAGCGCCGGTAGCCTTCGAGTGTTCGGGCGGCAACTCGGTTCCAGTCGTATTGTGAGCAGGCGAGTTGGCGTGCCCGGCGGCCGGCTCCCCGCAGGGCGGATGCGTCGGCCTGTAAGACTTGGGAGATCCCGGCGGCGATTCCCTGGGCAGATGGCTGAACCGACCATCCGGCCCCGGCGGCGGCAATCTCCTCGGCCATGTTGGTTCCGGGGGTCAGCAGGCATGGCAGACCGGAAGCGAGTCCCTCGAGTACGGCCAGCGGATGCCCCTCCCATCGCGAGGTATGCACGAAGACGTCGGCCTGCTGAAACGCTCGCTGCTTGGCACGTCCGAGCACGGGGCCGGGCAGCGAGACGACCTTCTCCAACTGGAGACGGGCAATCCGGTCTTGCAGCACCTTCAGGCTGCCACGGAAATCTGGACCGTGGATCTCGATTCGCGCTTGGCGAGAGAGTAGCTCCTCCCGGACGATCGCGCAGGCGTCCAGGAGCAGGTCCAGCCCCTTGTGTTCCACCGCCAACCGGCCAAGGAACACGAATCGCAATGGCCCGTTGGTGCCCGGCGACGCGAGATCGGAATCGGGGGGCAATTCCGTCCCGTTGCCCACCACGAAGGCCGGACGGTTCCACCGCCGTGCCTCCTCCAGTTCCCGCTGGTTGAGGCAATGCAAGGCCGCCGCGTGGTTCACGAGCCGGTTGAAGAACAGCAGGTTCCCCAGCTTCTTCTTCCACCAGCGGTAGTTCTGGGCAAGACGCGTCATGCCGCCTTGTGGGCAAATAACATAGGGGACGCCGGTCTTCCTCAGTTGCCGGGCGATGCGTGCATGGGCGGGGATGTACGTGCTGGTGAAGATCACCAGATCGGGCCGATGGAAGGGGGCGGGCAGATCGATCTTGCTTCCGCTATCGAGCAGGGCCGTGCGATCGAAGATCCGGAACCGCGTTTCGGAGGTGTCCGGTTGCCCTGCCGCCGTGGATACCAAGGCCGCTTGGACGTCGTCCCGACGATTCAGGGCTGCGATCAGGCTGGGTACGCACTGGTTAAGACCGCCAATTTCTCCCCGCCGAAACGGAAACGCATATAGTAGGTTCACGATCTGCTCCGTTCACGTTTGTTCCGTAGTTTTCCGGAAGTATGCCACGAGCCGACCCGCTGCAAAGGCCCCCGAGATGAAACCGTATCGTCGTAGCGACCGCTTTGGATCGGCCGTTTCGACCCGGCAGAAGCCGCCAGCGCACGGGGATTGCTGTCCGTGATGCGCGGTACGGACAGCATAGCCAGTACCAGAGATCCCCAGCCGATCCACGAGGCGGTCCCCCAGGCGACCGTGGCCGTCGACAGCGCCAGCACGCACGCCAAGAGCGCTTGCCGGTTGGCCGTCCCGTCCTGAATGTCCAGCGCATGCGCCCTATGTACCATGGCTGCCAACAGGCAGAGTCCGGAGACTAGGCCGATCAGACCGTGGCCTAGCAGGTGATTGACGTAAAGACTGTGGCAGCTCCTGGCCAAGACTCCGCGGTCGTTGGACTTGGCAAGTTCGTCGAACTGTCCCAGGACCAGGTTTTGCCTTCCCGTCCCTGTACCGACTAGCCTATGCTGGGGATTCGACCACCATGCCCGGGTGGCGCGTTTCCAGATGTGAACACGGCCTCCGAGTTGGCCAAATCCCGCTTGTCTGCTACCGCCAAACCGTTCTTGGAGTCCCGCCCAAGGTGTGACGTCGGCAGCCACCCAGACAAACATCGTCACCAAGAGCAGCATGCAAAACCCTACCAGCAGGCCTTTGCACTTTCTGGCTGGCAGTTTGCGTGTTCCCCACACGACCAGGAGCCCCATTCCGACGAACCAGGCCAGGAAGGCCGATCGAGAAGCCGTCATGATGCATCCGAACGAAAGGAGTCCGGTCCATCCGAGGCTGAACTTGACCGACCGGACAGTCGTGCCCTCCACCCGCTGGGCCGCTTCTCCTCGCAGGTAAAGAACGAATGCCAAAACGGCGGCAAACGCGAACTGCGCGCCCAGTCGGTTGGGATCCATCGTGAAGTCCTGTCCCTCTTCGGCTCGGAGATTGCCGAGACGAAATACCGACCATTGCAGGACGCTGTTGCGAGCCTCGTATTGAAAGTAGACGACCAATCCCAGCGTGACAACGCAGGCAAGGACGAAAACTTTCGCGCATTGCCACCACAAACGGTGTTCTACGATCAACGCGGTACACGGCAGGGCGACGGTCAAATAGACGGCGAACCGGAGTCCCGCGTGCTCTTCCAGGTTCCCCGCGTAAAGCAACCCCGCCCAGATAATCAGGACACAAAGCACCACGGGCCATTCCCGGGCGAAGCAGTGGGTCTTAAGCCACGACCTTATACCGAGAACCATGACCGGCAGAAACACACTCCCAGCCACGATGTGCGGTATCTTAACGCCAAAGGTGGTCAGGAAGAGATGCACGCAGATAGGCGCCACTGGCGAAAGGGTCATGACCAACATCAGAGAGAGCTTAGCCATTCGATCCGCCTTCTTCCGCGGGTTCCGCTTTCGAGCCCTGCCAAACCCGGCGGACCCTCGCCGCAATTCGCGCGTCAAGTCGCCAGTCTGTTCTCTTACGACCTACCCGATCGACCCGCCACAGGCCCTTAAACAGTGCCAGGCCGAAAAACACGATTGCGATCAGTGCGCTGATTTGCATGGCAACGGCCACCCCGAGAAGACCACGCGCCTGGAGGTAATCGGGCAACAAGGCCAGCAGCGTAGCGATACCGCCGAGTTGGATCAGTAAGTGGATCTTGAATCGGCGCATGGCGTTGACGGCACTGCCCAGCGAACTCCCGAAACACAACAGGCTCGAGGCGATCATCAAGGAGACTCCCAGGTCGGCATAATCGCCGAACTCGGCGCCGAACAGCGCATTTAACAGGGGCCGGCCCGCGAACATCATCGTTGCGACCAAACCGACGCCCAACAAGGTGACGGCAAGCTGCTGTCGTCCCGCCAATCGGCAAAACGCTCGGAGGTCCCCCTCGGCATAATACCGGGACAGTCGCGGAATCGTGGACTGCTGCATGGCCAAGACAACCACGGCTTGCAGCGCGCCCAGGGAAAGAATCGCCCCGAACAATCCCAGCGCGTGCTCTCCCAATTGGCAACCGACCATGTAGCGAGGAACGCTGTTTGTCAACGCGGTGATCGTGGTGGCAATTCCCAGGGGCAGCCCCAGCCATGCCAGTTGCCACATGCTTCCTGCTTGCCACCGAGGCCGGAGACTCAAGCGAATCGCCGCACGAGAACACGATGGACCGCCCGCGGGGGTTGTGGTCACGCTCAGCAAACGGCGGGCACCGGGAAGATCGAACCCGAACAACATGCCTGCCGCCACCAAAGGAAGAGCGACGACTCCCCACAACAGACTGCCGGTAAGGCATACGGCGGCAGCGAGAAGGGCCAGTGTGAGTGGCCCCTGAATCATCAGGGCAATCGCGTTCCGGTGCATCCGTTCGTGGTGCTGCATCAGTGCGCGAAACATATCGCTGGCCAGTTCTAGCGCAGTTGCCAACGCCACGATCAGAATCACCCAGGTCAACTGCGATTCGTAGTGGCCCCAAATCGCAACGCCGAGAGCCGCTGCCATGAAACACACGGTCATGACGAGACGCAGGCCGAGATAGTCCCCAAACTGGAATTCGCGCCGGGCGTCGGTGACCATAGCGACGCGGCAGCCCAGTTTCGACAGCGCAGCCAGCGGCGCGCAGCATGCGAACGCGAAGACGAACTGGCCTATCATTGCCACGCTGCCGACTTGGGCCAGTGCCACGATGATACCCCAGCGCGAAACCGCGCTGACTGTGATTCCAGCCACCATCCAGGAGAAATTGCGATGCGGCGGCAGGGGCTTCCAGGATTCGTGCTCCCCGGCTCGTCGAGGGGCGACTCCTTTGCGAGAGCCGCGGCGGGGCATCGGCTCGGCGTGCTTGGTGATGATATTCAACAAACGATCTCCCGCCGGCATCCGGTTCCCGGAACACTTCAGGCAGCGCGACGAGCGTATCCGTACTGTCGCAACAGCCATCCCGACAACAGCCAGCACGCCCATTGATTGCCCGCCGACATTTTCTCGTTCCATTCGGTATCGGCACGCAGTTTCGCGCCACTGACCATGCGGCAGTGATTTCCCGTAATCGCATGTCGTACGCTTATGGAATGTCCACCCGCAAGCCGTGCGGAGACTTCCCTCAGGTCGACGTCGATCAGTTGGCCAATCCGGGCTAGCGTTCCGGCCGTATCGCTAACGAAATCTTCGTAACGAACGCGGATCGATGGAGTGGTCGCCAGTTCGCGCCGAATACGTGTGGCCCAACGATTCACCCTTACCCAGGAAACCGCCGTTCGCCACGGCGACCGCGGTTTGCTGCCGTACAGGGCCCCGATACCCTCCCGTTCGTTCCGTGCATAGGTTTTCTTCAGTGACCACGCCACGCCCCGCGTATCGCGCACCAGGTGAATGATGCGCAGATCGATCCCCGGAATTAGAGAAAGCGCCAGCGCCCGTGACGAACGCTTGGAACTGTCGACAAGGATGGACTTCTTGCTCACCGTAAGAACGGACTCCATGAGTGCTTTGGTCATCTTGGCATAATCGCGAAAGCGGCTTGACGGCCGTCGCCGTTCTCCCCGTAGCGACGAGAATCGCCGCCGTCCCGATTCCACCGACTCGGTCAGATCGGCGAATTGCTCCACGGTGACGTCGCCAACTCGCTCTTCCCATTGACGCCGAACTGCCGTCCAGAAAGAGCAATCGCTCCCTCGCTTGCCGCAAGAGCAATACTCCCGATGGGTCCACCCATAACGGGGTAAATTGACCAATTCACCGCCGCTCACGACGTCGGGATGGCTGGCGATTGCCCTGTCCAATATCGTGGATCCACTGCGGCCAAGTCCCATGATATAGACCACGCGCAAAGGATTCCCGTGAGACGGGCCTAAGATCGGTTGACTCGGAGACTGATTCATGTTTCGCCCCAGTTGCGACGACATAGTCGTGGATTCTCGTTTGCCTAATGCCGATGTTTCAGAACAAACAACAACGTACTTCTAATCTTTGGGATCCTATTGAGGACCAGCTTCACAAACATCTTATGCTTCAGCCTTCTGGCGTTGGAGTACGATCCGAAATTTACATATCCAAGAAAGCTGGCCTGAAACCCCAGATGGTCAAACAATTGGGTCATTGTCTGACGGGAGGGCCAGAAAAAGTGGCCTGGATGAACGGTTTCTTTCTTCCTGAAAAAATTTACGACGTTGAAGAAACAGTAACAATTCGGCGTTGTCACAATCAGTTCGGTCTCGCCGTTCATGATGTCTCTTAGGTTCGTTAGGGCAATACCCGGGTTGGCCAAGTGTTCGACAACATCCCCCGCAACAATCACATCATAATGTCCAGACGGGATCCCTAAGGGCTCCATGATGTCTGCTTCTTCTATATTGTCGATCCCGAACTGCCTCAAGTCTCTTATGGCATCTCCACTGATGTCCAAACCGAGGACTTCTGTGGCTACTTCGTTCAACTTTTGATGCAAGAGTACGTGCTTCTTCGCTTTCTCGATATGGTAGGGGTAATCCGTCGCGCCGATGTGCAGAACCTTCTTGCCGGTGCAGAATCTCAAGATGGCGTCGTCTTTGAATCTTTCCATTCTTCCATTCTTGCTGCATCCAAGTACGACCTCAGATGGACCGAAGCCTTTGGGTAGTCGAAAAGTCTGTTGGATGTTTAGGTGGTGCCGTTGTTGTAGCAGCCTAAGATCCTGCCGGTTCGGGTAGACCTCTAGCGAGGCGGGAGGATCATACTGGGCCAGCTGGAGAACAGCAAGGGCATTTTCGATCACCCCGTTCGCCGCATTCCCCCCGAACGTCCAGGATTGGCTCGTTTCGGCGGGATGTCACCTGGGGTTGCGAAGCTCCCTCAGAACATTCCCTGGGGTTCTTCCCGTTGCGCCGTGGTGCCGTCGACAGACAGACCGCCCCTTGTGGCGCTGGCCCGCCTGGCGAGATCGGCTTGCCTCTCCGTGATCTCCTTGAACTTGGCGGGCAATGCACGATTGTTGGGCTTTCTTGCCAAGCACCATCGAAGATGGCCAATCGCCGCGTCGAATTGCTCTGCCTCGGCCAGATATCCCGCCAGGCGGAAATGGGCGGCGTAGTTGGCCGGGTCGGATCGAACGGCCATTTCGGCACACTCGACTGCCCGTGTCGTGTCCTGGAGTGACTGATGCACTTCGGCCGCCTGGAGCCACCAATGCCTGGCGCGGCAACTCGTCAGGTTCTTCGCTTCGTCTTCCATCGCGCACACGTACCGGCGGCGAAGCGGGATCAATGCCTCGTCGGGCAGGAACTCCACGTACTTTGCGTGCAAGAGGCGTAGTGCCGGCAAGGGGGGATCGAATTTCTCCAGCATGAATTCCGGGGGGACGCCGCGTCTGGCGAGCATTTCGATGAGTTGCCGCTGGAACTCCCAGCCGCAGTGGAACGATCGCTGCCAGAATTCCAGCCCCTCGGTCAACCGGCCGGCCAGCACGGCTTCGCTCCCCGCGGCCATCAGGACGGCACCGTCGTGGGGCCGTACTTTCAACGCTTGCGAAAGGTAAGCTTGCTTTGCTCCTTGCGTATCGTCTTCAAGAAAGCAGAGGTCGGCCAGATACACATATCCTCGCCCTTGCAGAGGGCAGAGAGCCAGACCCCGGCGAGCGGAGTTCGCGGCCTTCTGAAGCAGATCGCGGCGAGGGAGCACTCCGGGGGCGGCCAACCATTGCCGTGCCCGGGCGGTTCCGCAGCGGGCAACCGTGACCAAGTAGGCGTCGCGGATTTGGACCAGCGGCATGGCGTTGCGCGATTGACTCTGATCGAGGTCAAAGTAATGCAAGTAGGCGGCCGCTAGCCGAATATGGGCTCTGGCGTGTCCCGGATCCCAGCGAACGACTTGCTCCAAGGCGTCGATCTTCTCTTGTGCCGCGGGCAAGGAACTGGCAACCGTTGCCTCGGCGTCGTCGGGTGGGGCACCTTCTGAAGTTCTGTCGACGATCAGATAATGGTGCCAATGCAGTTCGGCAATAATCGAACCGGCGCGAGTCGCCACGATCCACACTCCGAGTCCCACCAATACACCCACCACCGAAACGGCGATCGGTTGGGGCATCGCGAACGTCGTCTTTCGGACGCTGTCGTGTCCTCCCTCCGTTGCCTGCTCCCGTCTCTCCCCTTGTCTCGCGGCCAATTGCCGCAGGCGGCATACGGCTCCGATGAGAATGACCAGCACGGCGGTACAACCGGGAACGTACCAGACGAAGTCGACGCCCGAGTGCAGCCCACTGGCCGCCAAGGTGGCGGCAATGGCGCCGGCACACACAAATGCCCGGGTCGAAGGCGCCACCCACAACGCGCGGGCACACCACCAGACGCAGAGAATGATCGCCGCGCCCAACAAGCAGAGCCCAGCCAGACCGGTCTCCAGGCCGATTTGCAGGTATCCGTTCTCGGCATGCGTGAATTCTTTCGGGCTCGCCGTTTCCAGATACATCGGGTTGACTTCCACGTGGCTGCCGACACCGCTTCCCAGAACGGGAAAATCGGGGATCGCGTGGATCGCCGCGGTCCAGACCGCTCGCCGAGCCCCGGCGCTGTCCAACTCGTCGACAGACCCGGCGCTGAAGTCGTCGAGGCGATGGGAAACGCGGTCGAAACCGTGGATGAATAGCGCTGCGCCGAGCACCAGGGCAGCAACAGCCGAGACGCCGATGAACTTGAGCCCCACCCTTCTTGCTCGGTACTGCACAGCCACGGCCACTGCCGCGGCCAGCAACATTGCCAAAGCCCCCCCGCGTGAGAGAGTTAATAGCCCGGCCAAGAGGACGATTCCCAGGGCGAAGATTCGGCTGAAGGAGAATGGCTCCGTTGAAGCGCCGAAGCGAGGCTCCCGGCCCCATCGCGAGGATCCACTCCGCTTCCCGCCGCCGGCGCCGGACTGGACCCACCAGATGATCGGCCCGAGACTCAGGGCGAGAAAATGGGCAAAATGGTTGCGGTTGGAGAAGGCCCCCTTCACGGCGTCATTCGTTGAAGAGTAGGGGTGCTCGTAGCACCAGAAGAAGCGGCCGTTGCTGGTCAGGTACTGTACCAAGGCGAACACGGCCATGAGGACGGCCGAGAACGCACACCATCGCAGCAGGCGTTCCACGTCGCCAACGCCCCGGATTCTCTGCACGGTGACAAGAAACAGCAGGGCATAGGCCACCAGCAGAATCAGTCCCGCGCGGGTAGCAACGGGAGTCAGCGAAATCCGCGACCAGTCTCCGAGCTTTCCGGTTGCTTCGCCGCCACCTTGCCACAGCGGCAGAATGGCGGAGGCGTGGGAGGCAAGACGTTCGTACCAGGCGTGAGGCAGAGGGGCTAACTGCAGCAGAACGAGAGCCACGCAGCCGGTGAGCAACCACTCCGCGCCACTGCGCCGCCACTTCCCGCCGTGGCGAGCGCTTTGCTGTACGGCCCAGGAAAGGGCCGCCAGAACGGCTGCCACGACCAGGATAAATTGCCCCAACGCCTGTCGCCCTCCCATCAACATGGGAACGACAAAGATGCAGCAAAAGAGACAACCGTCGATGACGCGCACCGAAAACGCTTCGGCGCGGTTCGCGTTTCGGGGACGGAAATGCGATGGTGGGTTTCGCTCTTGGCGGTTGTGAACCTCAAACATCTATCTCTCCCCGCCGCCGGCTGCCTTGGGCGGCAATCGTCACGCGGCTCTCCGGGGAACGATCGGAGAGGGACCGGCTTGCTGGTCCGTCGCCGGCCAATTGACCGTCATCCGAGACGTGGCGTTCTCGGCCTCCGGTTGCATCTCGTCATCGGCCTGATCGCTGCCGTAACCGTACCCGGCATCGTATCCGTAGTTGTCCCCATAGCCCATGCTGCTGCCCGAGTCCGGAAGGTTGACGACGACTCCCAATACGGGCATCTTGAGCGCGGCACACTGTTCGATGGCCCGAGTTATCAACCGGCGCCGATTCTTCTCCGGTTGCACCACCACAAGCAGTCCGTCGACCAGTCTTCCCGTAACCGCGGTATCACTCGTGGCCAGAACGGGTGGGCTGTCGATGAGGATCTGATCGTAAACGGTTTCGGCCCAGGAGAGCAACTCGGCGAACCGCGGGTGGGAGAGCAATTCGGCCGGATCCGCGGGACGCAGCCCGGCGGGCAGGACGTCCAGATCGTTGATTCCGGAGGATTGAATGTGGATGGCGGCTAGCTTCGCAACGTCGCCTTCGTCGCGAATAATCCCGGCCAAGCCTCCGTCGCCGCGCATTCCCGCCAGTGCCGACAACCTGGGACGCCGCAGGTCGGCATCGATCAACAGGGTTTTCTTCTGCGCTTGGGCAAAGGAGACCGCCAGATTGGTCAGAATCATTGTCTTTCCGTCACCCGGCGCCGGACTGCTGACGACGACCCGGCGCGTTTCTCCATCGCTGAAGGCCATCGCCGTACGCAGGGTACGGAAGACTTCGCTTTCCGTGGCGTCGGGTGCCAGATTCACCGGCACGGTCTCCAGACTCTCGACGTCGCCGGTCTTCAGCTCTCGAACCACGGCCACCACGGGTACGCCAAGTTGGCTCTGAATCTCCTCCGGGGACCGGAAGCGGTCGTCGAGTGCGTCGACGGCGTAGACCAGCGCCAAGCCGATCCCCACCCCGGCGATCAGGACCATCAACAGAACTCGTGCCAGGTTGGGCGAAACAGGGGTGGTATCTACCTCGGGGCTGCTGATACGTCTCGTGCGAATCTCCTGCCCTTCCTGCCCGAAATCAAGAGTAGTAATACGGTTGAGCAGGGCTTCGTCTCGCTTACGCAGCCAATCCCGATTGTGCTCGACGAGTTCTAGCCGGGCCAGTTCGCCGTTCATCAGGATCGCCTCCTCTTGGGCGAACTTGTACTC
This sequence comes from uncultured Planctomycetaceae bacterium, assembly GCA_964444795.1. Classification (GTDB taxonomy): domain Bacteria; phylum Planctomycetota; class Planctomycetia; order Pirellulales; family Thermoguttaceae; genus JABMRP01. The sequence goes on along the minus strand of CAYUIQ010000061.1, from coordinate 3,490 downwards.
GCGGTCCAATCCCCTCTCATGCTCCAGCGTTTCCGCCAATTTCTGCTCGGCCATCGCCAGGAGCATCGGGGCGACCTTCGAGCTTTGAAGACGCTTGAACTGCTCGCTGATCTGCTGCGGATACTGGTGCAAGTAATCCTCGATCATTCGTGCTCGATCGCGCTGGGCGGTGATTTTAGGGTGCGCATCGCCAAGCTCTTGCCGTAGCGACGCCACTCTCGCCCGCAGGTTGAGCAACTCCTGGCGGAGAGAGGCTTGTGTCGTCGAGTCGCCGGCCGACAACCCCAGATTGCCCAGCAAGACGTCCTGTCCCACGACATCGGCAATCGCGACGAGATGCTGCTGCAAGTCTTCCCCACGATAGACGGCGCCGCGAATCGCCGCCAACGTCGCTTCCTGGGCGAGGCGTTCTTTGCGCACTTCCACCAGATTGTCGTGAAAAGCGATCGTCCGCTGGACCGCCGGCGACGTCGCGCGACCATCCGTTCCGACTCCCAGTGCTCCGCATCGTTCCCGCGCGTCCAAGAGTTCGACTTCCGCGTGGGCGAGCTTCTCTGCGACGTCCCTTTTTTCGACGTTGAGCATGCGGAGGATTTCTCCGGACGTGCTCTTGTGCGTTTCGTCCATGAACTCGATGTACGCTTCCACCACTGCGTCGACCACCGCAACGGCGGTCGTCGGACTCTTGGAGCGGTAATTCACCACGATGATGTTGGTTTGCCAAACCGACGAGGCCGACAGATTTGCCCGCAATACGTCAATCTCCGTGCCCTCCGGCGCTCCGTGGAAGTCGACGCGGTCCTCCGGCGAGAGTTTCTTCAGTGCGTTTTCCAGCACTTCCGTGCTGGCGAACAGCTTGACGTAGGTCGGCATCAAGCTCTTTTCCTTGGAGGCCTCGGAACTCATTGAGGTCTTCCAGAATTCCGCCCCCGTTTGCAGGACCAGCAGCGAGGCTTCCGCGGAATAGTATCGCGTTGCCGTGGCGAAATAGAGCCCCCCGAGCAAAGCCGTCCCCATCAGCGAAGCGAATACGAGTTTCTTGCGGTGGCGCAACGCGACCGCGAATTGCATCATTGCATGAACGATGTGACCGTTTGCATTAGGCCGCGATTCGGCCGTCGACGTGGCGGGCTCTTCCATTATCTGCTGCTCATTCCGTACACTTTTCGAGGTTGCGTGGTTCCGGGGCTCTTCCTCGCCCGAAGCTGTCTCCGCCGCGGCGGCCGTCGAGTTCCCGGATTCGATACGAGCGGATCTCGTCAGAAGGCCGTGAGTGGGTTTACGCCGATTCGCAGGAAGCTCCGAAGAGAATCGACAATGACGGTTGCCGGTGTTTCTTCAACGCTGACCAGGTCTCCCGGGGCCAGCCGCAAGTTGGCTTTGCCGTCGTGCTTGGCTTCTTTCACGCTGACTTCGATGACGATCGGCCTTGCATCGGTACCGGTTCGCCGGGTTACCAGTACCTTGTCGGCCACTTGAAGCGTGCGCCCTCCGGCCAAGGCGAGCGCGTCGAGCACGTACAGGGGTTTGCTGGGAGTAATCTCGAACTGGCCCGGTTCTCGAACCAATCCGATCACGTGAAGCGGGTTGGAATCCTGCTTCATCACCATCACGACGTCGCCGTCCTCCAGGTTCATCCCTCCCGTGGAGCGAGCCCCGGCATCGATTAGATTAACCTCGAACGTTCTTGCCGGTTGCGACACGGGCATGGTATAGCCGGCCAGTGAGATGGAATTCCCGGAGGCAACGTTTGGCCCACTACTTCCCGGCCCACCCCGACCCGGCAAGGCCGAACCGGGAAGCAAACGGCCGGGACGACGAATCCTGATATTCGGAGTGGCCTCGGGCGTCAAGCCGCCGGACTTCACCAGTGCCGCCAGCAGGCTGCTTTGACCGCGAGGTAGTTGGTAAACCCCGGGCTTCTCGACGGGCCCGATGACCGTTACCTGGTTCACCCGCTGCCGTTTCATCGAGACCGTGACGAACGGATGCCGGTACAACTGGAGGCGGATTGCCTCGGCTGCGATCGCCTGTTCTGCTTCGGTAAACTCCAAACCGGCCAGCCGGACCATTCCGATGGGCGGAACCAGGGCCATCCCGTCCTCACCCACGCGAACCGGCGCTTCGATTCTTCCCTCGTTGGAAACCGAGGTGACCGTCACGTCGAGCACGTCGCCGATGTCGATCATCTCGTTGCTGACCGCAACAACCGACAGCCTGGAGAAATCGAAGAGTTCGAGGTCCTCGACCGCTTTGGCGTGATATTCCGCGGGAAGGTTCGCCGCCTGATACGTTGGCTGTCGACAACCGGACAGCGACCAGACGATCAGCAGGCCGATCCATACAACGCTCCGTCGAGCCGCGGTGCTTTGCTTGTTTGTACGCCTCAAGATCGCATGCCTCACAACGAGGGAATGATGAAAAACCGGGGAGGTGGACTACAAGACACACGGATATACGCCGGCCTTCAATAACTCGATCGGACGCGCCGGGCCAGGGCAACGACAACCGACGAAACCCACGAAAAGAGAGGGATTAGTACCAATAACCCCCTCCGCACGTCAACACCAGTTTTCCGCACCCAAAGCTTGCGGCCGGGCGGCTCTCCCAGACGGAATACCGGATCGAGAAGCGGCTCACGCGGTCATGGACTGCTTGGCGGCTGATTGTCCAGCTTGGCGTTGTGGTAGATGATTGGCGCGGCAATGGCTCCGCTGACGATTGCCGACGTCGTGGCCGCTTTCTGCCAATCGACCACTGATAGAAGGCCACGTCCGATGGGAATCTGGCCGCGCACCAGTACGTGCGGTTGGGCCACGGCGTGTGGCGGAGCAATCGAGGTCTCCCAGACGCGACAGTATTGCCGGCCGGATGTATCCGCGCCCTCGACGACCAGACAATAGAGGCCGCCGGGCAAGTGGGGAAACGCAAATCGCCCCTGCCGATCGGCAATCGTTTCGCCTCGCGTTTGATCGCCCTGCAACAGTCTGATGCGAGGGCAGGGCGGCCTCTCGCCCTGGCCGGCCACAGGCGCCCAACTGACCCGCCCCTGCAACACGCCCCGCGAGGAAAGAAGCACGTCTTCGATGGACCGCGGCATTGGCGCGGCGGCCCCCGCGGGAGAGAACTCCCCACGCGATTCCTCCGCGCCGAGACTGCCAGCACGGCAAGCAACGGCTACCGCGACTGAGGCGATGGCTAACGCTCGGATCATCTCAAGCCTACCTGCCTGGGGCGGTGAGCAACGTACCCAGGGCGACTGCTTGGAAGGGAACGCGATTTTCCGGGTCGCGCCCGTTTCCAAACACGCCTCCAGCGACTCCGGCTGCCAGCACCGTTCTCTTGGCCCATCAGGGGCTGGCCGGGTCCTTGTCGATCCGGTAATTGTGAAGCGCCACGGGAATGGCCACCGCCCCCGAGACGATGCCGCCAACTACCCACGGATTGCTCATGTAACGGGCGATCGGGCCCTGCACACCCTCCTGTCCTC
>CAYUIQ010000060.1:0-38429 GCA_964444795.1 uncultured Planctomycetaceae bacterium | reverse complement strand
GCTCTGGGGGCTCGCTGCGCTCGACCCCAGGCACCCATATGACTTTCTCAACGGGCTACCATGCCAAACCTACCATGATAGTGCGATTTGTCCGTCGCCGGGAGTCCAAATGCCGGGAGACCCGCGCTACGCCCCCTTTGCGTCTCCCCCAATGGAAGGCTATACTTGTGCCGTCACTCCTGGGGGTCTTTTCATGCCGGTCAGTCTCCGACAATTTAGCGAACGGCTCGCCCGAAGCGGGCTCTTCTCCGATGAGGAATTGTCCTCGTTTGCGGAGGGGCTCCCGCTGGACAAGCGGCCCAGCGATGCGCAGGGGCTCGCCCGGGAGTTGATTCTGGCCAAGAAGCTGACCAAGCATCAGGCCGAGGCCGTCTATCGCGACCGGCTCAAAGACCTCGTGGTGGGCAATTACGTCGTGCTCGACCGGATCGGCGCCGGCGGGATGGGCGATGTCTTCAAGGCCCGGCATCGGAAGATGGATCGCCTGGTGGCGCTGAAGGTGTTGCCCGACCGGGCAATGGAAACGGCCGACGCTGTGCAGCGATTCTATCGCGAGGTGCGCGCGGCGGCCCGGCTGGCGCATCCCAATATTGTTACGGCCTACGATGCCGACGAGTACCAAGGCACGCATTTTCTGGTCATGGAGTACGTCGATGGCCAGGACCTTTCACAGATCGTCAAGCAGCACGGCCCGTTGACCGTCGAGCAGGCGGTTGACTGCACGTTGCAGGCCGCCCGCGGGTTGCAGTGTGCGCACGAGCAGGGCGTTATCCACCGCGACATCAAGCCGGCCAACCTGCTGTTGGACAAACAGGGCACGGTCAAGATCCTCGACATGGGCTTGGCCCGGTTCGCACAGGCGGCGGGCGACGACATCGACCGGCTGACCAGCACCGAACAGGTGATGGGTACCTGCGACTACATGTCGCCCGAACAGGCCGAGAATACGCACGAGGCCGATCACCGGTCCGACATCTACTCGCTGGGGTGTACGTTCTATCGGATCTTGACTGGCAAGCCGGTCTACTCGGGCGAGACGCTGGTCAACGTGTTGATGGGCCATCGCGAGGGCCGGATCCCTTCGCTGCGGGAAGCCCGAGAGGAAGTGCGCGAAGCGGTCGACGCGGTGTTCCAAAAGATGCTGGCCAAACGGCCCGAGGACCGCCAGCAATCGATGGCCGAGGTCGTCGCCGAGTTGGAAGCTTGCCGCCAGACGGAAGACGACACGGGCGACGGCCTGCGCCGCGAGTCGTCGAGCAATCTCGAACTGACGTCGTTCTTCAACCAACTCGCCTCCGGCGGCTCGACCGGCACCAAACAACGGGCGGCAACGGTCTCCGAGGAAACCACGCCCTCGGCCCCCGAGCAAGACACGGGCAATCGCCGAAAGTCCAACGCTCCCCGGCCAGAACTCACGCCCGAAGCCCGTCGCAAGCGCGTCCGCCAAATCACAATCGGCGGCGGTGCGGTGCTGTGCGTTGTGCTGCTGGGCGTCCTGATTGCCGTGCTCCGCAACGGTGACAACTCCCCTCTCCCTTCGGGAGAGGGCCAGGATGAGGGGAGCGAGGCGCAAACCGGTCCTCCACGGCCGGCCATCGCCCCGTTCGACGCCCGCAAGGCCCGCTGGCACCAAAGACAATGGGCCAACCACCTCGGCCTGCCGGTCGAGTGGACCAACTCGGTCGGGATGAAGTTCGTGCTGATCCCGCCGGGCGAGTTCACGATGGGGTCAACGGAGGAGGAGGCCGAACGACTCTTGGAAAACGTCGGACGCCAAGAGGTGTCTTCGTGGTATGCCGACCGGGTTCCCGCAGAAACGCCCAAGCATCGCGTCCGAATCACCCGGCCATTCTATTTGGGCATTTGCGAGGTGACGCAGGCGGAGTACGAGCGCGTGACGGGGAGCAATCCCAGCCAGTACCAGGACAATCCCGATCAGCCGGTGGAACGGGTGATCTGGCACGACGCGGTGGAGTGCTGCCGCAAGCTAAGCGAATTGCCGCGCGAGAGAGTGGCCTGCGCCGCATACCGGCTGCCTACAGAGGCCCAGTGGGAGTATGCCTGCCGCGCGGGGACAACCACGCACTATAGTTTCGGGGACAACGACGAGGCCCTTGGCCAGCACGCCTGGTGGGGCTGGAAAGTGGCCCACGCGCAACCCGTCGGCCGTTTAGAGGGCAACGCCTTCGGGCTCTTTGACATGCATGGGAACGTGTGGGAATGGTGTGCCGACCGGTATGCGGCCGAGTACTACAGAGACTCTCCGAGAGAAGACCCCCCGGGGCCGGACCAGGGCACATCGCGTCTCTGGCGGGGAGGTTCGTGGAGCAACTCGTCCCCGGCGGAACTCCGGTGTGCGCTGCGTCTCGGGATCGGGGCCGACCACAGCAACAACAACGCCGGCTTCCGCGTGGCCTGCGAGATCCCCACCAACCCGGCGGAACTCAAAGACTTCTCCGCGGCGATTCGGGCGTCGAGCAACCCTGGCGCGACGGCCACGCCGCCGCGGCCGTTCTTCCACGGCGACCTGCGGCTCCTGGACGATGGACGTGTCGAGCTGCTTTACGACTGGAGCAACCTTGCTCAGTTGCAGGACTGGCCGGGCACCGCCGGCACTTCCCCGCGGGTCGAGAACGGCCAGATCAACGGCCCTCCCGGGATCCACAAGGCCGTCTTCAGGGACGAGATGGAAATCAGCACTTCTTGGACGGTCCACGAAAAGACCCACGATGGCGGCCAAGCCAACGTGGCCGTGTGTGTCGACACGCCGAATCTGTATAAAGCCACGTTGCGTCCGGTGGACGCGAGCATCTTCAAGCAGGACGCTGTCACTGTCCAGTCATTCCAGGCCGACTTGCCCGACGGCCGGCGCCACACCTGCCGCTTCGCGCGGTCCGGCGAAAGCCTGAACCTGTGGATCAACGACAAGCTCGTCGTCGAAACCACGGACACCGATCATCGCCGCGGCGCCGTCGAAGTGGGCGTGTGGCAGGCTACGGTGTCGTTCGACAACGTGCGAATCGCTGGCCGGCTCGACCCCGACTGGCTTGCCAGCAATCCGGCGGCCGCCGCACAGATCGCGGCACTCAAGCGCGACGCGCCCGACGACATTGCGCCGGGGCAGTGGCAAGATCTCTTCGACGGCAAAACGCTCGACGGATGGCAAGCCGCCGGCGACGAGGCCACGCGAGGCGAAGTGCGTCTCGAAAGCGGCCAGATCATCCTCAATCCGGGCTCGCCAAAGACCACGGTGGCCTGGACCAGTGAATTTCCCGCGCGTGACTACGAAGTTGAAGTGGAGGCCATGCGTGTCGAGGGGAGGGACGCCTTCTGCACCATCGGGCTGCCCTTGGGTGAAGAACAAGCCCAGGTGGCCGTCGGCTGGGGGCCAATCGGCCGCGATAGCTTCATGATCTCGGTGAATGCCAAGGACGGTTCGGCCAGTGCCGATGCCGTCACCGAAAAACGGATGCAGTTGAAGTCGGGTCAGTGGTATCGCATCAACGTAAAAGTGGACGACGAGCGGGTGGTGGTGCTGGTGGATGGAGAGCCCGTCCTCGATGTCCCACGAAGCGACGACACCTTCCCGAAGCGTCAAGATGGCAACCGATTCAACATTACGTCGTACGACACAAAGGCCGCCATCCGTAAAGTACGCCTTCGCAGCCTCAAGCCCGAGGCCGCTGGTCCGCCGAGCCCTATGGACCGCCTTTCCGCCGAGGCCCTTCGGACAGCGATGGCGGGTAAGGATCGTCCCCCACTCGCCGTCGCACCATTCGACGCCGAGCAGGCCAAGCTCCACCAGCAGCAATGGGCCGACTTTCTCGGCGTGCCGGCCGAGTGGACCAACTCGGTCGGTATGGAATTCGTGTTCATACCGCCGGGCGAGTTTATGATGGGGTCGACGGAGTCGAAGGAGCACGGGCCACAGCATCGGGTGACAATCACCCGGCCGTTCTACCTGGGCAAGTACGAGGTGACGCAGGCCCAGTGGGAGGCTGTGATGGGCAGCAATCCGGCGCACTTCAAGGCCCCGGCCAATCCCGTGCAGATGGTAAGCTGGGACGACATTCAGCCTCTTTTGGCGAATCTCAATAGTGCAGCGGGCACTCTCCGTGTGCCGACCGACAAGACGCCGCTTACTACGCCGGCGATGAAATACGCGCTCCCCGCCGAGGCCCAATGGGAATACGCCTGCCGGGCCGGCACGACGACGGCATTTTCTTTCGGCGACGATCCGGCGATGCTCGGAGAGTATGCGTGGTTCGGCGCCAATCCCAATATGGGCGGCAAAACATACCCGGTGGGCCAGCGGAAACCGAATGCATGGGGGCTTCACGACATGCACGGGAACGTGTGGGAGTGGTGTGCGGATTGGTGGGCTGCGGACTACTACGCCAATTCCCCAACGGACGACCCGGCAGGGCCTGCAGAGACCCCGTACCGTGTGGACCGTGGTGGCAGTTGGAGCGACCATGAGGGGCGCTGCCGATCGGCGACTCGGGGTAGGTTTGAGCCGGACAGCCGGTACGACGACCTCGGCTTCCGTGTCGTCCTGATCCCGGTGGAGTAAGCAAGTACGCGTGGGCCGACCAAGGTCAACCCCTGAATCGTGGAGCCAACGTCATGAAATACCGTCGCCTTTGCAGCATCGCACTTCTCTTACTCCCCGCTCTGATCGTAAACCATGGGGCCAGTCCGGCGGTGGAGCAAGAGAGGAGACTTCGCCTTACTTTCTATGTGTCGCCGGTCGGAAACGACGCTTGGTCGGGGACACTCACCGAGCCCAATGCCGCGGGAAACGATGGCCCGTGGGCCACCATCGCTGGCGCCCGGGACGCGATACGTGAGCGGAAACGCCGCGACGGTGGCAAATTGACTAACAGCGTCTTCATTGTGATTCGGGGCGGAACCTATCGGCTGGACGAGCCGCTGGTCTTTACGCCCGAGGACTCGGGAACCGAACAATATCGGATCACCTACGCCGCGGCTCCCGGCGAGAAGCCCCGGATTTCCGGTGGCCGGGCTCTGTCGGGATGGAAACAGCAAAGCGATGGAACGTGGACCACGCAGATCGGCGACGTCAAGGCCGGCGACTGGTACTTTCGCCAACTCTTCGTCGCCGCTTCGCCAGAAGAGCCGCTCCAGCGTCGTTACCGGCCGACGGTCGGAGCGATGGTGATTGCCGGGCTGACCGACGCGCCGACGTTTGACACCCCCATGCGGCATCGCCAGAGTCAGAAGGAATTCCGCTTCCACCCGGGCGACATTCTCCAGTGGCATGGACTGGCGGACGTCGAGATCGTGGCCCTGCACGATTGGAGCGCGTCGCGATTGCGCATTGCCGAGTTGGATCTCGACGATCATATCGTTCGGTTCACCGGGTTTCCCGTCTACCGCATCGGCCATTGGTACAAGGACGGGAAGAACCCGTACTTCGTCGAGAACGTGCGCGAAGCGATGAAGAAGCCCGGCCAGTGGTATCTCGATCGGGCCACGGGCGTAGCGGCGTATCGCCCGAAAGAAGGTGAGCGGATCGAGCAGTTCGCGGCCGTGGCGCCTCGGGCCGAACAATTGATCCGGATCGTCGGCGATCCGAAGGACGGCCGGCCGGTCGAAAATCTGGTCTTTCGTGGATTGACCTTCGAGCACACGGCCTGGCAACTGCCCGAGAAGGGTTATAGTTCGGGCCAGGGGATGGTCGATCTGCCGGCCGCGATGGATGCCAGCGGAGCCCGAAAGTGCCGCATCGAGCGATGTACGTTTTCCCAGCTTGGCGCGTACGCCCTGCGACTGGGTCGCGCGTGTCACGACAACACCGTGCAGGGCAACCGGATGTTCGATCTGGGCGGAGGCGGCGTAATGGTGGGAAGTACCTCGCGGGGAAACTCCGCCGTCGACACTCCCTCGGGCAACCGCATCGCCAACAACCTGATCTCCGACGGCGGGCTGGTCCACTTCTCGGCCCACGGGATCTGGCTGGGCATTGCCGCCAAGACGCTGGTGAGCCACAACGTCGTGCGGCGGTTTCCCTACAGCAACGTCTCGGTCGGCTGGAGTTGGAACGACAAACCGACCGCCTGTCGTGACAACGTGGTCGAGTTTAACCACATCCACGACGCGATGATGCTGCTGGCCGACGGCGGCGGGATCTACACGCTGGGTTTTCAGCCGGGCACCGTGCTGCGCGGCAACCTGATCCACGACGTCCATCGCAGCCGTTTCACCGGCCGGGCTCCCAACAACGGCATCTTCTTCGACCAAGGCAGCAAGGGGTTTCTTATCGAAGACAACGTGATTTACGACACGGCCGATCAGATTCTTCGCTACAACCAATGTGCGGCCGATTGGCATAATTTCGGTGAAAACGCACTAGGAATACGTCCCGGTGACGAGGGCTTTCCCACCGATGCCGCTTCCCGCGCCGGGCTAGAGAGGGAATACCGCGATCTGGAGGCCGAATTCCCCGAAGTACCGCCCAGCCCGATCCTCTCGATGGAGATTGACGGACGGTAGCCCCGTTGGGTTGACAGCCGGGCTGCTGATGGTTTCACTTGGACTTATCGCCTTCCACCTCTTGGGGGCAAGACCTTGAACGATTCCGTCCCGCCGAAACCGAAACTCCGCTGGTATCAGTTCAGCCTGCGAACGCTGCTAATCGCGACGTTGGTGACGGGAGTCTTCTTCGGCTGGCTCGGCACCAGGCTCCAGCGGGCGAGAAAGAACCGGGAAGCGGAGGCTGAGGTTTTCAGGATTCGAGATGAGATTGCGAAAGCTCAAGCGGAATCTGACTTGCGGTACCCCGAGTGCTCGCCAAGCTGGCTGGAACGTCTCATAGGTGATCCTGTTGTTGTTCCACGTGTTCATTCGGTGCGTACGCCTGTTGGCCGCGAGATTGACGACACCTTCCTGGAGCACCTCAAGGGGCTGACCGACCTCAAAGAACTGGACCTCGGTACATCGCATATCTCCGACGCCGGGCTGGTCCACTTGAAAGGTTTGACCAAGCTGGAAAGCCTGAGCCTGTCGGATACGCTTATCTCCGATACCGGCCTGGAACACATCAAGGGGCTGACCGACCTTGAAGAACTGGACCTCAGGTACACGAAGTACGTCGACGCCGAACTGGTCCACCTGAAAAGGCTGACCAGACTTAAAGAACTGGACCTGTCGGGCACGCAAATCACCGATGCCGGGCTGATCCACTTGAAGGAGTTGACCAACCTCAAAAGCCTGGGCCTGGGCCTCGGCCGTACGCAAGTCACCGACGAAGGCATGGAGAAGCTCCGGCAGGCATTGCCGCACTGCAGGATCGAACGCGAATCGCTGCTCTTCTGGCGTCACTAGCTGTTTGATGATCTGGAGACCTGCCCCGAGTGCGTGTAGGGTGAACGTCCCCAGATAACAGGATCCGCTCCGCGGCAAATGGCCCTCTCCCTAACCCTCTCCCGGAGCGAGAGGGGACCGCGATTGACGCAGTTTCCCTTTCACCGCGTTCTCGCGATAGAACCGCTTCAACTCCGCCAGATTGCACCGCACGTACGGCTCGTCGCACGCCGGCGTATGCTTGCCGGCATCGGCGACCCACATGTCGAGTGTCTCGGGGACGAAAATCGCGTTGTGCAGGTTGGAACTCATCGACACGGGCCGCTTGATGATCTCGATCAGCGTCGGCACGTCGATGCGGCCGTAATGTTGCTGGAGTCGCTCGCTGAGCACTTTCGCCCGATCGGGACCGGAGACGAAGACCGTGTCGTCGGGAACATGCGGCAGGCGCGGATGCTGTTTTCCCGGCCGCAGTATCGTGAACTGCTCCGGCGTGGCCTCGATGCCGGCCATGTTGCGCGATTTGTCGCTGATCACATAGTAATATTCGCAGGTACGCGGCGAGTCGCGGAAGATGGCCAGTGCCTCGTCGACCGTCGACGCCCGTTCCATCACGTCGCGGATAAGAAAGCTCATGGGCGTGCCGTCCCAGTCGCCTTCGCCGCCTCCGCCCATCTCGCCGACGGCCAGCCCCTTCTCGTTCATCGCGGTGACCGTGCCGACGAACCCGGCGTAGCCCAGGCTCATCCAGGCGTTGCGTCCCTCGGGCATGAATAGGGTCACCGTGGCGGCACTTTGCAGGTGAATGTCGCGCATGTAGTCGAGCACCCGGGCGTGCAACACCGTGCCGCCGGCGGTCGCCTTTCCGCGCACGGCCACGCCCGTGCAGTGAAATCGCTCGGGAAACAGGTTCGCATAGCGACCGTCGCGCCGCGACACGCCGGCGGCGTCGGCCAGCGCGTCGCACTCCACAAGAAAACGCTTCGGCGTGTGCGGCAGCGTCCGCTTCTGAATCTCGGCCATGCGGTCGAGAAACCACGTTCCGCTGGCGATGCTATCGGCTCCGCCCATCAGGTAGACGACGCGTTCGGTCAGCCGGGTCGCCTGCTCGGCCAACAGCGTGCCGTGCGCCGTTCCCATCTCCTCCGGTGTTCCGGAGACCAACAGAATCGTCTTCCCCCGATGACGGCAGAGCAAACCGTGTCCGGCCGGATCTCGGGCGACGATCTCCAGCGCCTCCGGCGGCTGCGCATCGGCCGGTGTGTCGAGCCATGCGGTGAGCGTCCAGACCGCCAAGAGCCACGCACCGAGTCTGATCGCCGGACTGTGTGATGGAAAAAAGCGTTTCACTGGACCGTCTCCATGACGAAATTGAACATGGCCGAGAAGATGTGTGTGAGTTCCTCGCGGTCGACCTCTTGGATGACCAAAGGAGCGCCGTCCGGCGTCTTGCGGGGTTCGTCGAACAGCCCGGGCGTGGCAACGGCGTTGATTTGCCATCGGTGGAAAACGACCGTGCCGCGGATATCGCCGCCGGAAAACGTCAAACGCTTCGGCGTGACCCCGTCGGCAGCCAAAAACAACTGGCCCTTGCCGCTGTCGCCTTTCTTCAATCGAACGCGAATCACCGGCGTGCCCTCGGGAGACACTTCGTCCGTGACCTCGGCTAGCGGGTCGATTACCTCCGGCGCCAGCGCCACCGCGGCCAGGGCGCCGGAGAGCATCTTCAGCCGGGTGAGATGTTTCGGATCGGCGAAGCGTAGCGGACCGCCCGGGGAAATTGGATCTGTCCCCTTGTTCTTCCCGCGAAACACGGTCCCGGCGGACGACGCGATCCAGGGGTAGGTGCTCTGACCGACGGACACGCGGCCGACGGTCGGCAGATCGGCCTGGAGCTTGAACCGGTGCTGCGAACCATGCACGAACAGGATCCGCCCCTGCTGAGATTTGCCGTTGTCGGTCGTAAGGGAAAGTTCAAGGTCGGCCCGATGGCATCGACCCGGCTCCGGCGGTACGGAAATCAGCGTACGGAATTGCCCGGCCGTGGCGAGCAACGCGTGAACACCCCGAGGGCGGGACGTCTTCGAGACGGTCGAATCGACCGTGGCGGCCAAATCACCGGCGGCCAAATCGCGAGCGAAGAATTCGGCCGTGGTTTGCAGCACGCGTGGCAGTGCGGCCATGGCCGTGTAATGGCCCAATCCCTCGAGCCAAACGACCTGCTGGCCGATCCCCAGCGCGTCGGCCAGTTTTTCCGTGCAAGCCCGGGGGATAACGCCGTCGGCTCCGGCGTTGATCATCAACACGCGTCCTTGTCGGGCACGGCCGCGCAGTCTGGCGGCATGGGTGAGTGGGTCGATTGCCGCCAGCGCCTGCTCCACCTCGCTTCGTTGGTGGGGGAGCAGATTCCGCGACGCTTCTCGCATGGCCCGGGTTTCTCGCGCGTGGGCAATGATCGCGGGCAGGTCGCCGCCGGCAAGGATCAACGTCGTTCGCCACACCCGGGCGTCGATGGCCGCCGCCGTACCGGCCAGAATGCCGCCCATGCTGATGCCGCAAAGTCCGAGCTTCTCCGCATCGACTTCGGTGCGGGAAGCCAGTAGATCGAGTGTGCGCCGGACGTCGACGATCGCCTGATCCAGAGCACCGACGAACAACTGGGGGTCGGCAACCAGCTTGTCGTGTCCGCCGGGAAGAGATCGCGGTCCGTAGTAGGGCAGCACGATCATCACGGCCGGGATACCTCGCGCGGCAAGTTTCGAGCAAGTGATCCGCACCAGCTCGAAATTGCCGTTGAGAATGTGCAGGCAGACCACGGCCCCGCGCCGTGCGTCGCCCGGCGCGATCCCGTGCGGCAAGAAGTATTCGGCCGGAATCGTGTTGTTCCGCTCCACCGGCGTGACCACCGGCGAAGGGTATGAGAGCCGGTAGACCGAGAACCGTTCAAACTTGCGATGCAGCTTGATCGTATAGTCGAACGGCCGATCGTTGAACGTTTTGGCCACGTGGCGGGTTTTGGCAGCGGCGCCGTCCGGCTCGGCCGCCGGCGCCGGTGCCACGACGGCCGCCAGAGCGAGTGCCGCAGCAATCGCGATGCCACGGGAGTTGGCCGCCGCGCGGCCGTATTGCCGATTCATTGCACGTGTCTCCCCATTCTTCCGAAAAACCGCCATCGAGAGAAGAACCCCCTCGCGGCGATATTATACGGCAACGGGCCGTGGGGACAACACGAATAGCCTCGATCCGTCAATACGGGGTGCGATTAGTTCTTTCTGCGGTCGTGTGGGACGACGACGACGCAACTGGCAGTGTTCGGATTGCCCTGGGCGTCCTGGACATTGCACACAACCGAGTAAACCCGGCCGGTTTCACCGCCGTCTCGCTCGGCTCGCAGACGAACCGATCCCCAGTAGATGCCCGTAACCTCGTCGAATATCAGGGGCACGGAAACGGGAGCGGAAAAGGCGTCCTGGCCGCCTCCGCCGGTGTCAACGTCACCGGTGAACTCACCGTCTCCGTGTGCATCGTCCGGCTCGTTGCTGGAGACCATACACGTCAGCTCCAGCGCTCCCGGATCCGTGCAGTTGTCACTGGCCACCACGTAGATCATCACCTCCTCCATTCGGTGATCGGGCGGCCAGAGGGCGATCTCGTCGGTCGTGCAGACCAGCACCGGAGGTACGGTATCCTGCACGGTGACGAGCACGTCGTCGCAATCCACTTCGCCGTTCTCGCCATAGACCGTTAACGTGAGCAGACTCGGCCCACACGGAAAAAGCCCGGAGGGAGTTGGGCTGGTCGGATCGTCCAGAAGGACGTTCTCCGGCGCCGACCATTCATAGGTGAGTTGGGTGCCGTCGGGAACGAATGACTCGCTTCCGTCGAGCTGCACTTGGGTGAGCCCCATGCAGTCGTCCTGCCACGGCAGGGCGCGGTCGGGGCCCGCATCGGCGATCGGACGGTGGATGTTTGTTAGGTAAATGCCGTTGCTGTTGTCCCTGAATCCGAGGCTGACGACAACGTCACCGGAATCATTGATGGAACAGCCGACCAGGGTATTGACCACCTTGCCGTCGACGGCATCGATAGTGCGAACGAGCAAGCCATGGCGAGTGAAGAGACCGCTTCCGCCAAATGTGCCAATGAAGACCGGTTCCCCCGAATCATTGATCGACGGCGAGTAAGCGTTCGACAGCGTGAGGCCGGCGATGGTGTCGCCGCTGGCGACGAGCACGGTGTCCGGGGTGAAGATGGAGCTTTCGTTTCGCGCAACATCCACACCTGAGAAAACCAGATCCTCCGGATCATTGTCGTTGATCGATATACCGCCGATCGTGCTGAAATACTTGCCCCCAATCGTGCCGGCGCCGTAGAGGAGAAACGACTGGCGGTCAAAGATGCCCGCTCCCGAGTGGTATATGCCGTTCTCATAGTAGAAGTAACGGGCCCAGAAGACCAGATTCCCCGCATCATTGATTGCGGGCTTGGTCACCACTTCCTTCAAGGTCTTGCCGTCGATCGTATCACCAACGAAAACGAGTCGTTCGGTCGGGGTGAAGATGCCGCCTTCCGTCGAGCCGGAACAAGACCCGCGGAAAACCAGGTAGCCCTCGTCATTGATCGCGGGATAGCTGACGTGTTCGATAAGCTTGCCACCAATGGTGTCACCGCTGGCAACGTACAAGCGGTCCAGGCCGAAGATACCGCTTTCAACCGGGAAATCCCCCCGGAAGACCACATCGCCCGAGTTGTTGATTGAGGGGTAGTAGACGGTCCTCAACACCTTTCCGGCAATCGTATCACCGCTCGAGACCAGTCGGGTGAACTTTGCCGGCTTTCGGCCGTACGCAATCGTCATCGGCGTCAACACGATGACGGCCAGCAGCAGACCGAGGAAGACCTTTCGTGCCATGATGTGTCTCTCCTTCTCTGGGAGGTGGTCTGCGGTATAATAGACATGCCATCACCGCGAGGCGCGCAGACCTGCCGCCCGCGGGGATGTCAGGCCGGTGAGCGGATCGTTGTCAGCGGAAGCTCACCGGCCGCTTTTTCTTGTTCTTGCCTTCTTTGTAGGCCCCAAGGGGTGTCGTACAATCGCTACTCGGTTGACTCCTCCTTGTTCATTGCGCCGCCGTCGATCGCACCAAACAGCTCGGCCGCTTCGAGCCGAAGAAGCTCGGCGGTCAATCGCTGGTTCCACAACATGGTGCCGCCAGGGTCATCGTGGTGCTCGCGGGCTTTCTTCTCCGTCCGTTCAATCGCCTTGTCGAACCACTTCCTCGCTTCCTCTTGATGGCCAAGACGTTGGTGTGCCATGGCCAAGAAGTACCAGACGTACGTCCCTCGGCGGTCCACCTTGCTGAGATATTCAATCGCCTCTTCCACTTGTCCGGCTCTGTAGAGGGTTGCCCCGAGAATGCTCGCGGCCCAGTCAGGCTTGCTTTCGGCGGCCTTAAAGGCCAGGGTGACGGCCTTCGACAAGTCGGGAACCGCGTCCGGTGCCAGTGTGCAGGTCCAAGCGACCCAGTAGATCGTCACGGGCTCTTCGGACCCGGCAAAGTGTGCCAACATTCGGCGACAGTCGTTGCGGTAACCGGCGACGTCACCCGCGCCGAGTCTCGCCAACGCTCGCTGATACCAAACCACGGCAGAGGCATCAAGCTCGATAGCCTTCGAGAATTCGTCCACGGTGCTGCCCCACTCACCCAGTCCGATGGCTTTGGTATAGTCCGCGACGGCTTTGCTCGACTCTCCTCCGGCCAAGCGCGCGTTACCCCGGTTTGCGTATGCCCATGCGAATTCCGGGTTGATTCGGATGGCCTTGTCGTACTCGGCGATGGCCTTCTTGAGATTGGATTTCTCGCGATAAGCTAGCCCGCGATCCACGTAGGCTTTGACGCATCGTGGATTCAGCCGAATCACCTCGGTGAAGTCCTCGATCGCCTTATCCAACTCGCCTTCCCTGGAATAGTCGAGGCCCCGCGCGGCGCGCGCCTCGGCAAGTTGGCCATGGTAACTCTCCACGTCCGGGAACTCGGTGGCCAGATTGTCGAGTATGGATATCGCCTCATCGAATTGCCCTAGCGAGGCCAGACGATGGGCCCGATCCACACGGTAAGCTGGACTGGCCGCGAATCGGAAGCCCGCGGAGGCGCTGAAGATTTTGACCGTGCCATCATTACTTGCCGAGGCCAGGCACTCCCCATTCGGACTCCAGACAGCACAGCGGTGAGCGCCTTGATGTTCGTGGAGGGTAAGTATCTCTTGCCCCGACCGGGCGCTCCAAATCTTGATCGTACCGTCACCCGATGCAGTGGCAAGGCGTCGGCCGTCCGGACCCCAGCTCGCGGCAAAAGTCAGCCCCAAGTGTCCTCGCAGTGTGAATCTGATTTCCCAGGTGCTCGTATCGTAGATCAACAGTATGGGTAGGTTGCTGTGGTGGCCGCGCCCCGGAGCCACCAAGAGCCGACCGTCGGGACTCCAACTGGCCCGGCCGAGTGCCGGCCTTTTGGGAAGGTCGATTGCTTTCCACGAGCCCACGCACAGAATCTGCTGCCCACCCGTGTGAGAATTGCTGGAGAGGTATCGGCCGTCGGGGCTCCAAGGTTCCCAAACAGGTTGGTGTTCGTTGAACGGGCTGGTGAAGGCTTTCTCGCCCGTGTCCGCATTCCAAACCACGAGCGCCGTGTTCCACACCTTCTCATCGTACAAGATCTCCCCGGTAAGCGCCGCGAGATGTTGGTTATCCGGGGCCCACACCAGACTCAGGGCCGATCCAGAATGCGTGCCAATGGCTCGCATCTGGCCTCCGTTCGCGGCGTCCCAGACCCGGATCGTTTCATCCCTGCCTCCCGTGGCGATGCGCCGGCCGTTCGGGCTCCATGCGACGGACTCGACGATGTCCTCGTGTCCGGCCAAGGTAAGGACCTCTCTTCCGGCGGCTGGGTCCAGAATATGAACCTCGCTATCCGCGCACAACGCCAACAGACACCCGCTGTTCGGACTCCCCGGGCTCCAGGCGAATGGAACTTCGCGGTTGCGGCCGTCAACGCTTTGAGCCGGAAGAACCTCGCGACCGCTCCGTGCATCCCAGATCCGGACCATGTCCCTGGCGGCTGAACGATCCACGCCGTGTGCGGCGACGTAGCGGCTATCGGGACTCCACGCGACTTCGTAAACCTGCCCTTGATGTCCGGAGAGGGTCCGGCCGACTTGCTCTCGTTGCGTATCCCAGATTCTGACCGTACGATCCACGCTTGCCGAAACCAAGCGGCCACCGTCGGGACTCCAACGTACCGACATAACCGGGCCCAAGTGGCCCCGAAAAGCGAGGACTTCTTCGCCGGACTTCGTATTCCAGATTCTCACGGTCTGATCCTCGCCGGCGGAGGCAAGTTGTTCGCCGTGTTGCGACCAGGCTATCGAAGTGACACGGCCGGCGTGACCGCCGAGGGTAGATCTTCGCTCGCCGGTAGAGGCGTCCCAGATCGTGATCATCCCTTGCATGTCGTTGTTCGCCGTCGCAATACTTTCGCCATCGGGAGACCAGCTTACCGATAGGGCGTTGTACATTCCCGTGTGCAAGGTGAGAACGGCTTCGCCCGTGAGACAATCCCAGACGTCTATCGTCCCTCCGTTGTTCCCGCAGGCCAGACGCCGACCGTCGGGGCTCCATGCGACAGAGAAGACTCTCTGGGCGGGCTGGGTGAACGAGCGTATCTGTTGGCCCGTGGCGGTATCCCAAACTCGAACCGGAAGCCTTTCGGTTGTGTTGACCGCGGTGGCCAGGCGCTTTCCATCCGGGCTCCAGGCGACTGAACCGACCCAGCCGAGTTCGTGATACATGGCCAGAAGGATCTCCCCGGAGTTGGCATCCCAGATCTTGATTTCGCCACTCCGCCCACCCGAGGCGATGCGCCGGCCATCGGGACTCCAGGCCACCGAAAACACTTGCGCGTCGTGGCCACGCAACGTGAGCACCTCGTTGCCCGTGACCGCGTTCCATATCTTCAGCGTTCCATCCTCGCTGGCGGAGGCAAGCTGCTTGCCGTCAGGGCTCCAATCGGCGGCGCTCACAACGGCACGATGCCCCCACATGGTGACTACATCGCCATGACACTGCGCGAGAAAGAAATACCACTCCCAACCTCGAAAGTCGGGGAGATTTGGTTGGGGCAAATGGGCATCGAGCAGTTCGTGCAGGCGACTGGTCTGGCCCGATCGCCAGTCCTGCTCGGCCAGGCGCATGTGGGCCAGATAGAGGTTCTGCTCGGCTTCCGTCCATTGTTCCTCGGCCAGCTCTTTCTGCCTGTCGGCCAGCTTCTTCTGCTTCTCGACCAATCCCTTCTGCTCTTCGACCAAACGCTTCTGCCCCTCGACGCGCTGCCGTTGGTGCTTCTCTTCCTCGTAAGCCCCCGCAACCAGTACCGTGCTTGTGGTCAAAGCCGCGGAACTCAACACCAGAGCCAATGCGACTATCGATACCATGGCCAGCGCTACCTTGTTGCGCCGCGCGAACTTACGGAACCGGTAGGCCCGCGACGGCGGGCAGGCTTCCACCGGTTCATCGTCGAGATGCCGCTGGATATCCCGGGCAAACCCGTTGGCTGTCTCATACCTTCGCGCCCGGTCCTTCTCTAGCGCCTTCATCACGATCCAATCCAGTTCGCCGCTGACCAGCGTGCCCAGCTTCTTCGGCTCCACTTGCCGATTGGCGGCAATCGAAGGCAGCGAGTCGCTCGTGCTCAGGCGGAGGCTGGGCTTGGGCGGGTCCTCCTCGCGGATGATCCGCAGCAGCTCGTCGAAGGCCGCCGATTGGAGTCGCTGGCGGTCAAAGGGCGTTTCGCCGGTCAGCAACTCGTAAAGCAGCACCCCCAGCGAGTAGACGTCGCTGCGGGTGTCGACGTCGTGTTGATTCAGGTCCGCCTGCTCGGGGCTCATGTAGCCGACGGTGCCGACGATCTGACCGTCGAGGGTGAACATCGTCTTCTCGGCCAAGTGCTTCTCGATCGCCTTGGCTACGCCGAAGTCGATCACCTTGGGCACCGGGTGATCGTCGTACTCGGCCACCAGCACGTTGGACGGCTTGATATCACGATGGATGATGCCCTTTTGGTGGGCATGCTGGATGGCCTGACAGACCGGTACGAACAGTTCCAGACGCTGCTGAGGGGTGAGGTGGTGTTCGTCGGCATACTCGGTGATGGGTGTGCCACCGACCAACTCCATGACGAAGTACGGCCGGCCCGAGTCTGTTGTCCCCGCGTCGAGGACCTTGGCGATGTTGGGATGGTCCATCATCGCCAACGCCTGCCGCTCGGCCTCGAATCGGCCAATCACCCGTCGGGTATCCATCCCCGGTTTGATGATCTTCAGCGCTACGCGCCGCTCGACCGGCTCGCTCTGCTCGGCCATGTAGACGACGCCCATGCCGCCCTCGCCGATCTGCTGCAAGAGCTTGTAGGGGCCGATGACGGTACCGGGCTGTTCGATGGGCGGCTGGTCGATGGTGGCGCCGGCTGCAATGGCACCCTTGTCGAGCAGACTCTCATCGCTTGCATGGGCATCAAGGAGTACCTCGACGGCCTGGCGAAGTTCCTCGTCTTCACCACAGGCTTTGTCCAAGTACGGGCCCCACTGGTCGGGGGCGCACTGGTCCACGGCCTGGAGGAAGATCGCCTTGACCTTCTCTAAATTCGCGTTCATGGCATTCGCGTTCCTGTTCGGTCTCCGCAATACAGTGCGAAGTTTGGATACCGTTTGTCTCACGCCGCGGAAAAGACTCCCGAAAAGTTTTTCGGATCCGGCCGTCAATCGCGGTCGGTTGGAATCTGGGACTGGAGCCAGGCGCGTGCGAAAGTCCAGTGCCTGTAAGCAGTTGCACGCGACACGCCGAGCACTTCGGCCGCCTGCTCCACCGACAGCCCGGCGAAATAGTGGAGCTTGAACACCCCCGCGGCCGTGGGATCGTCCCGCTCCAGGGCGCTCAAAGCGTCTTCCAACGCCAGTAATTGCTCGGCCGAAGCGTTGGTGACCGGCGCCGCATGATCGAGATCGACGCGGGTCATTCCGCCGCCATGTTTTTCCTGCTGCTTGCGGCGCGCGTTTTCCACCAGAATCCGCCGCATCGCCTCCGCTGCCGCCCCAAAGAAATGCCCCCGGCTGTTCCAGTGCTGGGCCTTTTCCCCATCCACCAGCCGTAGATAGGCCTCGTGGACCAATCCGGTCGCCTGTAAAGTCTGGCCCGGCTTCTCCTGGGCCATCTTCACCGCAGCCAGCTTCCGCAATTCCTCATACACGAGCGGTAGAAGCTGCTCGGCGGCGCTGGGGTCGCCCTGTTCGATGGCGCTGAGGATTTGTGTGACGTCGGTCATGGTGCCCCCGATTGTAGCAACTCCGTGGTGTTACGGCTCGATCGGGTACGTTCCCCGTTGCCGGACCAACTCGGTAATGCGGCGGATGCGGTCGATCTTTGAGCCGGGCATGGCGTTGTCGGCGATGCCCAGGATCAGGGCCTTGCCCGGGGCAACGGTGCGGAACAGATCGTCCATGAACTGCTCGAACTGCTCGTCGGTGTAGGGGGGTTCCAGGATGGCCGAGGGGATGCCGCCCCAGATAATGACCCGATCGCCCCAAGCCGCCCGGGCTTCGGCCATGGTGGTGGGCACCATCGGGTCGGTGACGAAACACTCGGCCATGTCGAAGCCGGCCTGCTCGATGTGGGTGAAAATCTGCCGCGTGTCGTTGTCGGCGTGCAGGGCGAGCGTCTTGCCGGCAGCGCGCATCTTGGGAGATAGCTCGCGATAGTACGGCAGAATGTAACGCTCGAAGAACGGCGGTGGGGTCATCACACTCGATAGATGATGGCCGTGCATCAACAGCCGGGCCGGCGAATCGGTCAGATGCGGCCACAACGTCGCTTTGAAGTGGTCGGTCAATACGCCGAGCAGTCGCTCGACCTCGGCCGGATAGTCGGCCAGATGGAAGAAGGCGTCGTTGTAGCCGACCAACGCCCTCATCCAATGATGGGCCGGGCAATCGCCGCAATTGACCATCGGATAGCCCTCGTCGCCCGTCTCGCGGTCGTAGGCTTCGTACTCGTCGTAAGCGGCCACGTAGTGGGTATGTTCCACAAGGTATTCGACCACGGCGTAGTCCTCGCGCCGCTTGAGCATGAACCCGACTTCGGCGTCTTGGATACCCTGGCCGCGAAGTTGCTCGGTGGCCCGATATCGCGTGGTCACCGTGCCCACCGGCGTAATGTACTCAGTAACCGTCTCCATGGGCTTGGGCTGATGAGAGCGAATTTCGACGTCGCGCATTTCGGTCCGATAGACGATCCCGTCGCGAGCGGCCGTTCCGCCGAAAATGTCCCGTTCGACCTCGCGCAGATTCTTCTCGCGATATTCCCGCGGCAATGTCCCCCGCCGGCGGTTGCCCTCGTACCAGATCGACAGGCGAGGAATCCAGGGAACGCGGTCCGGCGTTTTGCCGTCCATGACGGCCAGAAGTCGCTGGCGGTTGGTCATTTGTCTTGGTCCATGTTGCGGGAGTGACACGCGGTTGGGTGGTATGTGGCAGTCCGCTGGGTGGTCGGTGCCAGAAACGCCTCCATTTTGACGGCTCGCCCGTATATTGCAACAATGGAGCTAGCCCCCGGCTTTGCCGGGGGGCGAAATGAGTGGAAGCGCCGATTCTCTCGTTCCCACGCAGAGCATGGGAACCAGATCGAAATTTCAAAGAAAGGGACCGCCCGTGTCCAAGAAACATCACCGCAACTTATCGCGTCGACAGTTCGTCAGCAGAGCCGGTCTTCTGGCCGGTGGCATGGTTTGCGGCACGCGGGCTTGGGGTGAGCCGGCGTCGGCGGTCTCCGCCACCACCGGCGAACTCCCCCGCCGTGTGTTGGGAAAAACCAAACAGAGCGTCACGGCACTCACGCTGGGAACGGCCCCCTGTGGGCATTCTCGCCAGATTGGCCCTCGGGAGGTGGCCGACGTGGTCAACACGGGCCTTGATGCGGGGATCAACTTCGTCGACACGGCCCCCATCTACGGCAACGCGGAGGAGGGCGTCGGTTTGGCCCTGGGAAGCCGCCGCAAGGACGTCTTCCTGGCCACCAAGGTTTGGGCCGGTACCGTGCCGGCGGCGGAGAAATCGCTGGCCCGATCTCTGGAGTTGCTCAAGACCGATTATCTCGATCTGCTCTACTTCCACAATCTGGCCTCGCAAGACGTCGAGAAAGCGTGGGACGACGACGGCGTGTTCACCTGGCTGTTGAAGCAGAAGGAGAAGGGCACCGTCCGCTTCGTGGGCGCCTCGGGTCACGCGCTGGTCGACCGTTTTGGGCCGTTTATCGAGTCGGATAAGCTGGACGTCGCGTTGATCGTGCTCAACTTTGCCGACCGCTACACGTACGGTGTCGAGGAGCGTGTGTTGCCCTTGGCGCGGAAGCACAACGTGGGCGTGGTGGCGATGAAGGTGTACGGCGGCATCCAGGGCGGGTTTCGCAATTACAACGGTCCGCCGCGGCGTTCGCAACTCGACGACGAGTATCGCGAACTCTCCGTGCGCTACACGATGGGACTGCCCGGCGTGACCAGCCTGAATATCGGGGCACACGACGGCGAGCAGGTCGTGCGGAACGTTGCGATGGTGAAAAACTACCGCCCTCTGTCGCCCGAGGAGCAAGAAAGGCTTTCCGTCGCGGGCCGGCGATTGGCAACCGAGTGGGGGCCGCGGCTCGGGCCGGTGGCATGACCGAACCTGCTTTCTCACAACTCGGGCTGCACGTCCTGGCCAAGCCGATCGGGCCGATCTGCAACCTGGACTGTGCCTATTGCTTCTACCTCCGCAAGCAGTCGCTCTACCCGGCGGACGAATCGTGGCGGATGACCGACGAGACGCTGGAAGCATATATCCGCCAATACATCGCCGCACAGCCGGACTCGGTCGAGGAGATCGACTTCGCCTTCCAGGGAGGTGAGCCGACGTTGATGGGATTGGATTTCTTCGCCCGGGTGGTCGAGTTGCAGAAGCAGCACGCACCGCCCGGGCGGCGGATCCACAATTCGCTGCAAACCAACGGCATTCTGCTCGACGACGTCTGGTGCGAGTTTCTCGGTCGGCACAACTTCTTGGTGGGTATCTCGATCGACGGCCCGGCCGATCTGCACGACAAGTACCGTCGCGACAAGAAGGGCGACCCGACGCTGGGGCGTGTGACGGCCGCGGTGAAGCGGTTGAGCGAGCATCGCGTCGAGTTCAACGCGCTGACGTGTATCAACCGGCACAACGCCGACCATCCGCTCCGGGTGTACCGGTTTTTGCGCGAGCTGGGAGTTCGGTTCATTCAGTTCATCCCCATCGTCGAACGTTGCGGCGACGTGCGGCCCGGAGCCGGCATGGCGCCGGAGGCCATGGTCACTGATCGAAGCGTCCTGCCGGGGCAACTGGGAGCGTTCCTCATCGGCGTGTTCGACGATTGGGTACGCAACGACGTGGGACGAATCTTCGTTCGCGACTTCGATCAGGCGCTGGGTGCTTGGGCCGGGGCGGGAGCGAGCCTTTGTGTCCACGCCAGGCACTGCGGCCGGGCAACGGCCATCGAGCATAACGGCGATCTCTACAGTTGCGATCACTATGTCGATCCGGCCCACAAGCTGGGAAACATCCACCAGACACCCATCGTCGAGCTTGCCGGCTCGGTCCGGCAGGAACAATTCGGCACGGAGAAGGAAACGACGCTGCCGGAGGTTTGCCGCCGCTGCGAGGTGTTGTTTGCCTGCCACGGGTTGTGTCCCAAGGATCGCTTCGCGTATACTCCCGACGGCCGGCCGGGTCTGCATTTCCTCTGCCCGGGATACAAGGCGTTTTTCTCGCATATCGCCCCCACCATGCGGGCGATGGCCGCCGAGGTGCAAGCCGGGCGTCCGGCCACCGGGGTGATGCACCGATTGCGCGCCGAACAACAAAGCAAGCAGCAAGCCGCCCGGGGAGAGCCGCGCAGCGTGGGTCGCAATGCTCCGTGCCCGTGCGGTTCGGGGCGAAAGTTCAAAGTTTGTTGCATGCGGCGGTAGGAGGGGCATCCTTGGAGTGCGGCAACTCGTTGCCGCTTTCATTTTCCCTTTATCCCGCAAGTTCACCTCTTTACGTAAGAAACCACCCAACTTCCAACTCGATGGAAAATGAAAGCGTCAACAAGTTGCCGCACTCCAAAGGGACTATGACCTTACCCGTCCGAACTTTGCCGATTGCCCAACGCTGGGACTGCCACGGTTGCGATGTCTGCTGCCGGGGGAGCGTGATCCCGCTGGACGATGCCGAGCGGAAGCGTATCGCCGAGCAGCATTGGGAAAACGACGCCGAGATGCGTGGCGTGAAAACCGTCGTGCGACAGCGCCTGTTCGGCCGGCGGTATCGTTTGGCCCACCGGAAGGACGAGAGCTGCGTATTCCTGCTCCCCGACGGGGGCTGCCGTATTCATCGGGAACATGGCGCCGAGGCGAAGCCGCTGACCTGCCAACTGTTTCCCCTGCAAGTGGTGCCGCTGGAGCAATTCGCGTATCTCACGGCGCGGCGAAGTTGTCCGTCGGCCGCCGCCGATCGGGGACGACCGCTGGATGAGCATCTCCGGGAGTTCGTCAAACTTATCGAGCAACGTCCCGGCGGGCTCCTCGCTTCGACGCCTCCGCCCATTACCCGCCGATACCGCGGTTCGTGGAAGGAATTTCTGCGGGTGACCGACGCGATCGAGCGGCTGATGCTCGACCAGCGGTTTCCTCTGGTGCGACGGCTGGTCCATGCGACCCAGTTCTGCGATCTGCTGGAAGAATGCCGTCTGTCAAAAATGGACGACGCCCAACGGACCGAACTGCTGCAAATGCTAGAGGGTTCGGCGCCGGAGGTGTCGGGTGAAGTGTTTCGCAATCGCACCGCCCCGAAGCGGCTGGCCGCCGGATTTTTTCGCCAGATCGCCGTCGAACACGTACCGCTGCACCGGGAGTACGTGGCCCACAAGTCGCTGGGTCATTGGTGGCGCCGCCTGGGCAACGCTTGGACCATCGCCCGCGGCCGAGGCCGGGTCCCACCCTTGTCTCCGGCGTTTTCGCCGCGGCGATTCGAAGATCTGGAGCAGCCCCTGGGCCCTCTGCCCGAACCGGTCATGCGGCCGCTGGCGGCTTACTTTCAAACGCTGGCCGCATCCAAGGCGTATGCCCTACTCGGCCGGCGGCGATGGCCGGTGGTCGAGAGTTTTCGCGCGGCGGCTTTGGCGTACCCGGTGGCTCTGTGGATGCTGCGGTTGACCGCCGGGGACAATCCGCCGGATGAGAATCAGATGCTCGCGATTGTCGGCGCGCTGGATCGGGCTCCAGGCTACGCCCCGCTGGCCGGTTGGCGTCATCGACAACGAGTGGCCGCGATTGGGCGTTTGCGTCAATCGTCTCCACTGATCGCCTGGTATGCAAGATAGCCGCCCATGGCACCCATAGCTAGATTCGCAAGAATTCAGCCGACGCGGAAGTCAACGCCCCATTTCGACGTGAACTCTTGCGAGTTCAGCTACGAATGGTCCATCACGGCTCGTTCGGATTACCACGGCTCACCCCCGGAGTCACTCGATCAGGGGTCCTTAGGTCCACTCAAGTTGCCGTGTCTGCGCAGTTTTTCGAAATTTACCCCCTCTGTGGAGTTGTTTTTGCGTGACACGCACGGGGCTGTGTAGCTATAATGCTTGTAGAGGGCTCTCGTTGGTGGAAGAGCCTGGGATCATTACTTGCCGTCGGGCGGGTGGGCGCGAAGTGCCCGTGCCGGACGGTTCGACCGTGTGGAGGCAATGACCGTGGCCAACGAAGGCGAAACCCCGGATTTCTCGAACTTCGAGTTGCCGGGTGAAGAGACACACGAGGAAGATGCGTTTGCTTCCTTCGAGGACGTTTCCGGGGCCGATGCCGGGGAGCCGGACGAGATCGACGGGGCGACCGAAGAGCCGGAGGAGGACGATGCGCTCGAAGAGCAGCGCGAGCCGGGCCTCCTGCAGAAGATCGCTCAATCCAACCCCTATACCGTCGTTCTCGGCCTGTCGCTCGTGGCACTGGTGATCGCCACGGTTTGTCTGTGGAGAGAACTGGTCGCCTACAACTACGAGATGAAAGTTCCGAAGGAGGTGGGGAAGCCGGTTTCACTCGCCCCGGCCGATCTTCCCGTGCTCCTCGAATTGCCGATTCAGCAGGCGTAGCCTCAGTCGAGGCTCTCGAAGTAGCGGCGCAGTCGTTCTTCATAACCGCGGGGCGGTTGGGAACGCGCGTTGGCGCGAATGGCGGACCGCATTCCCGGCGGAAGTTCCGCGAACCAGGGTTGCCGGTCGAACTGCAGGCGGTCGACTTGCGTGTCGCCCTGGCGCGACCCCGAGGCACCGGCCGAAGTTGCGGGACCCGAATTCTGCCGTGCTTGGCTGGAAGTGCCTCCATCTGACGGGTCTCCCGAAGCGCGGTCTGCCGAAGGGGGTGGCTCCTTTCCACCATCGGTTGGCGACGGAGCGGACGGTCCCGGCATACCGGAATCGGCCGATGGAGTAGCCGAACTCTCGGCCAATTGGGCCAGTGCGTCGGAGGCGGCCGCCGAGGACTGACCGGCGAGTTGGCCCATTTCCCGCGCCTGGGCTTGCTGGGCGGCGAGTTGGCGCTGTCGGCCATCGAGTTCGGCGCCCGCCTGCCGCAACGCGCCGGCAACGGCTTTCTCGGCGGCTCCCGCTTGATCGGGTGTGGGCGATCCCTGTGCCGCTGCTTCGCCGGCCCGGTTCTCTGCCTGCTGCAAGGCGGCGGTGGCTTCCGGATCGACGGGGATTGCCGCGTCGGCCAGACCGCCGGCCTGACGGGCCTGTTGGGTCATGCCCGCCGCGGCCTGCCCGGCAAGCTGCCCCATGGCGGCATCCAGTTGTTCGCTCGCCTTGGCAAGCTGCTCGGAGGTGGCC
This sequence comes from uncultured Planctomycetaceae bacterium, assembly GCA_964444795.1. Taxonomy (GTDB): domain Bacteria; phylum Planctomycetota; class Planctomycetia; order Pirellulales; family Thermoguttaceae; genus JABMRP01. Next base: position 14,131 of record CAYUIQ010000060.1, on the reverse strand, counting down.
TGCTGGGCTTGGGCCATGCCTTGCGAGTTGCCCGCGGCCGCCTTCTGCTCGGCCGCTGCCGACGATTCGGCCGCTTTCCCGAGTGTGGCCGCGGCCTCGGGCGCGTCTCGCCCGGCCAGTTGCCTCGCTTCGTCGATCGCCTGGCCCACCCGTGCCTGACCGGCCGGATCGGCAGAGCCGTTGGGTGATTGGCCGGGCTGCTTCTGAGCCATCTGGAGCGCTTGTTCCAGGGCGGCGCGAGTTTGCTTCTGGGCAGCTTGGGCCGGCGTCGATTGCCCGCCTTCCAGGTCGCTCGCCGCTTGCCGTGCATCGACCTCGGCGCGGTTGAGCGTTTGGGCCAGCGGATCGGCGGAGGGGGACGATTGACCCGCCGCGATCGATGGGGGCTGGTCGTTGCTGCCCGCCGCCGACGATGGTTGCGTGGGCTGGCCGGGATCGTCGGGCGCTGCCGAAGGATCGTCACTGGTTTTCCCGGCTGCTTGCCGAGCGAGTTGACCGGCGGCCTCGGCGACCTCGCGTTGCCTGGCCGCGGCTTCCAAAGGACTGGCCGTGGAACCGCGGTCGAAACGGCGCGCCGCCTGGTCGGCCCGATCTTGCCGCTGGAGAGCTTGCCGAATGCCGGCTGCCAGTTCCATCCGCCGCGCAGCCTCCGGGTCGCCGGCAGAGCGAAGCTGTCCGGCGGCGGCCTGCTCGACCTTCCGGCGTGCTTCGGCCAGATCCTCAAGACGGCGGCCCATTGGCTCGGGCCCGGCGGTGACGGATTCTTCCAAGGCTTGTTGTGCGGCTTCGGCCTGCTCGATTTGTCGCCCGGCGAGATCGTCCATGTCGCGGGCCGTCTGGCCGATTCTTTGTCGCAATTGCTCGCTGGCCCGGGCGAGGTGATCGGCAGCCTCTTCGGCCCGCTCGGCGGCTTGGGCGGCCCCTTGCCGGGACGGTTCGCCTGGCTGTTTGCCCGCGGCGGCAAGTTCCTTTTCGGCCGCTTCGAGCGACGGAGTCGCCTGATCGACGGATTGGGCCGCCTCGGGGGCCGTGTTGCGAACCTGCTCGGCTGCGTCGGTGGCCGTCTCCCGAGCCTCAGCCTGACGACGGCCCAACTGCTCGGCCTCGTCAGCCTCCAGACCCTCGGCCTCGGACGCCTCGCGCGACCGCCGGGCGACATCGCGCGACGTCGCCGCGGCGCGATCGAGTTGGGCGGCGGCTTGGGCCATGTCATTGACTCCGGCGGCCATCTGCTGACGACGGGACTCGGCCAGCGACCGCGCGATTTCAGCGGCGGTTCGGTCCACGGCCTGCCTCGCATCGTCGGCCGCCTGTTGCGGTGGCGAATTGGGTTGCCTCATCCGCTCGGCAGCCCGCGCGGCCACGTTGCTCGCTTCGGCTAGTTGCGATTGGATGTCCCGCGGCAGGTCGTCCCGCTGGCCGGCTTGCGATAGTTCAGCGGCGATTTGGCGCTGGCGGCGTTGCGCTTCGGCGAGATCGGAGGGCACGGCCGCGGCCACTTCCTTCTGGCCCTGGCGGATTCTCGACACATCCTGCTTCGCCGCTTCCAGATCGGCAATGCGCCGAGCCATCGCCTCGGGCGTGTCTTCTTCGGGAACGGCATTGGACGACCCGTCGAGTTGTTCGGCCGCTTGGGTCAAGTGCTTGACGACGGCTTCTTGTTCGGCCAGAGCCTGGCTTCGCTGCTGCTCAAACATCTTCGTCGCCGCCTTGTCCGCCGCGGTTTCCGCATCGTGCATCGATTGGCGGGCCGGCGGGTCCTGAGGCAAGTCGCGGGCCGCATCGGCGATGTCCCGTCGCAGCTCCATTTGCTCCTCGACGAGCCGTCGGGCTTCCTCCCCGGCGGGATCGGGCCGGCTGGTGCGCTGGCGGAGTTCCTCTTGCCGATGAATCAGTTCGTCGATCACTTTCTTCGCCGCATCGTTCTCGGCTTCCGTTTCCACGCCGTGCTGTACGCTGGCTACGGTGACCAGCAGCGACTCCAGGCCGACGATCACGGCACGCTGGCTGGTGGCCGCCTCGGAAAATCGGGCCGCCGAAAGGCGGGTCGCGACGTCGTCCATGTGGCCGGCGATCCGATGCTCCTCAAGTTGCCGTAGCGCGCCGGCCGATTCGGCGGCGATGGCACCACCCCAGGTCGTGACATCCTGGAGCGTTTCCAGGAGGCGATAGTAGAGGATTCTCACGTCGCGCTGGTCTTCGATCGTTGTCAGTGTGGCCGTTTCGCGTCGGGCGAGCGGCTGGCGGGGGAGTGATTCGGTGGCGGCCAAGACGGCCTTCTCCTGCTCGATCAGCCGCCGAACGGCAGCGGCCATCTCGGCGATGCGAAGACGCTTCAACAAGATCTGCCGTTGGGTATACAGGGCAACGACGATCTGGCGGCACTTGGCCCGGGCGGCCAGAATCGTCTGCCGGCGGTCGTCGCCGCGAGCCGTTTCCAGCGTGGCCAGCAACTCGGCCAGTTGCGGCATCTCCACGTCGACCAACGCGTCGACGTGGCGTCGCATGACGAGGATGTCGTCGTACGGACATCCCGTTGCCATTTGGTTCTCGCGGAGGTACTGAAGCTGAACGTCGAGTACTTCGACGAGCAACTGCCGGCCCATGGCGCGGACCCGTTGCTGGATCTCCTGTTGCCGCTGGGGCAAAGGAGATGATTCGGCGCCTGCGGTGCCTGTGCAAACGGTCGTCGCCCAGGCCACGAGCCAGAAGACCGATCGGCGAAATGCAATCATCCCAAACTCAATCATCGAGGTCTCCAACACCAAGCTGAAGCTGGAACATCTCACCCAACTGGTTGGCCGATTTGGAATCCGGTTCGACCATCAATGCCAGGATACCCTGCTGATCGGTCACCTGGAACACCAGCGGGGGGTCCGATCGCACAGTTTCCCCTTCTTCGGCCCCGCGATAATCGGTTGCGGAGAGCACGACGGCAAGCCGGTCGCCCTTGACCAGGTTCATCGAGGTCAACACCAGGGAAAAGGGCTCATTCTCTATTATCTTACGCGGAGTCTGCCGAGAAGCCAAACGAAAGATCTTCAAATCGTGACCCGACGTCTGCCCGTCGGCGTGGGTGACCTCGGCGACGACCGAGAGCGCTTGCAGTCCGTGATCGTCGGTGGCTCGATAGTAAATCGTGGGTTTGGCCGATGGCCGAGCGAACGGGGGCGTACGGATCGACGCCGAAATGCGTGGCGGCCGGTCCCGTTTGACGAGAATCCGCCCCCGAATCGGACGTTCCAGCGAAAGGCCGTCGGTATCGGTGGCCTCGATGCTGTAGGCCAGCGACTGGCTGACGCGGAGCAGTGGCATTTTCTCCGGCGACCCGTTCCGCGGCAACTCTGCCCGCCGCGGGTCCAATTCCCAAAGCTCGACGTATCCTTCCGCGCCCGCTCCGCCGACACGCACCAGTGGGTAGCGGATCTCTTGAGTTTCCAGCACGGCCTGGCGCAACGGTTTGCTGGCATCGATTTGGACCGCCACGCGCGATCCCTCGGGCACGGTGATTCGGGGACGCCCGCTGTGGCGTTGCAGGGCGGAGCCGACGTAGGCCGGTGGCTCGACGACGAATTTCACGTTCACCGTGGGAAGCGGTATCAGGGTGACTTCGGCAGAGTCGGTCGAATCGTCTCCGAGGAAGACTCGAAAACGGGTCGATTCGACCAGCTTGGGTACGGACCCTACAAAGATGTCCTCCGCCGATTCCGACGGTTCCAACACCAACGTTCGCCCGGGACGCTCGGCCGAGGGTGCCAACTCGACGGTTCCCTCTTCCGGACGAGTGCCCGACCAGTACACTTCCCAAACCACGGGCTGCCCGAAGGCGCAGGCGATGGGCGTCTCGGCCAGGTCGCCGACCGATATTTCCTGTCCATTGACGACCACGGTCTCGATCGTCGTTCGTGTGGGGTATCGTCGCGATTGGAGCAACAGGCGGTCGAAGAAGATCGACGCATGCTCCGGTATCAGACCGATCACCACCGCCGCGGTACCCACGGCGGCAAAGCCGGCCAGCAACCGGCGGAGAGCCTCCCGGCGAGGGAATCCCTCGAAGACGTCCAGCCGGCGACTCCCCGACGCGACCTGCTCGATGACCGCCTTTTCCAGTTCGGCGGATCCCCACTCGGCGGCGGCCGGCGTTTCGAACTGCAACGCGGCTGCCAGATCGGTATCGATCCGGTGGCGTCGCTCGACCAGCAAGGCGACGTCCAACTCCGACTCGCGGCGTTTCAACCACGGCCAAGCGTACCGCCGAAGCGCCAGGAAGATCAGGCCGGCCTCGACCGCCATGGCCAGTAGACGCTGGGGCCCGGTCATGCGGAAGCCCCAGTCCAGGGCGAAAAGAACGGCGGCCATGCCCAGCAGAATGACCACCGCGGCGCTGCCGCCACGGATCCACCGCACCACGCGCCGGCGGCGGCGCAGCGCTAGCAGACGGCGGTGAAGTACGGCCAGTTGTGTCACGTTAGGTTGATCCATTTTCTCGCCAGCCATTCGCCCAGCAACAGTGCGATCACACAGATAAACGCAAGCCAGGTGTTCCAGAGCGGCACGATCTCGGTCGTGGTTTCGATACGCTGGGCCGATTCGATGGTTTCGACAAGGTCGTGTACGCCGGCCAGATCGAAGCTCCGCCCCCCGGTATCCCGGGCCAGCGATTCCTGCAGCGCGACGTTGCGGCGGGCCTCGATGTCTTCCAGCGGAAGGCTTGCCACGTCCATCGCCACGCTTGCCTGCTCGTTGGTGATCGGATCGGTAACGAGAACTTCGTGCCGACCGGCCAGCGACAACGGGAGCCGAACCTCGAACGTGCCTTCGGTCAGACTCGGGATGCGGATCGGCCGCGAGTCGCCCGGCTCGGAAGACGCATCGCCGGGCAGAAGCCACTGGGCCCGCAGTGCACGGCCCGGTATGTCGGATTCGGCCAGCGGACGGTAATCGGCATTCAGCGCTCTGACGGTGATCACCGCTTCATCACCGGGGCGATACTCGCGGTAGTCGCTACGCGCGGAGAAACGCTTCTCCCCGCCGGTCGCCCCGCCCGACGACAGGCGATGCAGCATCTGGGCCCAAAAACGTCCGTAATACCGTTCGCCATGTTTGCGGCGCAGGCGCCAGATCTCGTTGAATCCGCAATAGATCACCTGACCTTCGAGGAAGCGGCGGTAGGCGATGATCGGCTGGGGCATCTTGCCGTCGACGCACGTATCGGTGGGATGTTCGGCCAGCACGTCCGCGCCCGAACGAGGCCGCAACACTGGCTGATACCAGTGCAGCGCCCCCAGGTTTCCCCACGCCCGGTCGTTCTCGGCGGTCGTGTCCTGGAGTTGCATGAACTCGGCCAGCGCGGCCTTGGGTGTGCGATGTAAGTCGAACGGTTTGTCCGAACGGAGCCGCGCCGCCGGATCGACGACCACCGGCAAGAGCTCGGCCAGGGCCGTGTCGGCCAACTCGCCCGGCCCAAACCGTGCTCCGGCCAACACGATCAATCCGCCCCCGTGTTCCAGCACCAGTTCCTTGGTCATCTCACAGAATCGCGGGCTGAGCACCGAGGCGGGTACGCCGTCGAGAATGACGACGTCGGTCTCGAAAAACTCGCTTCGCGGACTGACCAGTGTCGTTTCGAACAAAGGGTTCGACTCGCGCACCGCGGGATCGGCCGACCGCAGATACGTGCGAAACCCTGCTTCGCCAACGTCTTTGTGGCGATGGAAGACCTCCTTGACGAATCGCCATTCCCAGGTCGGCTCGTACGCGACGTACAGAATCCGAATGATGTCGTCGTCGACGGCCATCTTCCTCCGCGACGTGTTGTTCTGATCGATCAGCTCCTCGTCAAGCGGCTCCACCCGGGCGGCCAACAACACGCTTCCGGTCTCCTCGGGTTTGTAGGAAAAGGGGACGTTGATTCGGCCGTCGGCCAGCCGGACCGTCTTCTCTTCCACGAGTTTTTCCGCGGTCGATTCGCCGGCTCGCGTCCACTGTTCGGTAAGCGTCACCGTGACCTCTTGGTCGGGCAGTCCGACCGACTCCAATTCCACGGTGACGTCGGCCGTTTTGTCGCGCCGGCCTTTGGCCGGCGCGTCGAGCGTTACTTTCAGGTCCACCGGCTGCGAGGGACCGACACCGACGGCCAACAGGGGCACGCCCAAGCGAAGCGCCGCCTCGTGGGGTGAGGGGCCCGAATTGTGGTTGAAATCGCTCATCACCACTACCGCCGCCAGATTCTCCGCGCGACCGCCGCCGGCCAGTGCGGCTAGCGCGGCGTGGAGATCCGTGGCCGTGCCGTCGGTGGTAAGTTGCTCGGCCAGAAAATGGCCGTCGTACTGGTCGCGTGCGCCGGACGAGAGTTCCAACGGGCGAACCTCGCCCGGACCCTCGAACAAGAACACGCGGAGTTGATACCGCTCGCTCAGTTGCCTGAGGAGATTGTCCTCGTCGCGAGCCACCATGGCTTTCAGATAGTCGACACGCGACGGGTAGACGGGTTTCTCGTCGGCGCCCACGGCGGGTTGTGCCATGCCGACCGCTTCGGCCAGTCGGGTCTGCTCGTCGGGTGACAGACGATCGGCCAGGGCCATGCTCTCGGTGCCGTCGAACACCAGCCACAACTCACTGCGGCGGTGAATCCGCAGCCGGAGTTCGGCGACCGGTTCGGCCAGAATCAGCAACAGCAACCCCAAGACGAGCGCCCGGAGCGAAGCCAGGGCCAGCTTCGCGCCGATCCGCCGGCCCGGCTGATACTTTACGTAGAACAGCATCGCGGCGGCGGTGAACCCGAGCCACCCGAAGAAGAGCCAGGCCGGCGCCTCGCGCGCCCAACCAGCCGCCAGCGCCGGATCAATGCGATCGATCCGCTCGACGTCTTGCAGCCCTAACATCCAGGCGATCCATGGGCCGAGATTCATGGTGCATGCTCCCCGGCCGCCGGCCGCGCAAGAAGCCACCACTCGAGCAACAAGCCGATCAACACGGCCAGAATCAACCAACGCCAGAACTCGCGGCCTTGGGCCCTGCTGGAACTGAGTTCGATGCGCTCGTCGCGGTCGATCCAGCGGTACTCGGCGGGACCGAAATACTCGTCGGCGTCGTCTCGGGTGAGGAAGTCGGGAATCGACGCTTCGACCGGGCCGTTGACGGCCAGCGCCGTCTCATGCGTCTCGTTCTGGCCCGGGTCGGCCGTGGCGCCGCGGGGTCCGTGCCCGACGACCCGGCAAATCCCGCGATGGGGGAGATCGTCCGTTACGAGCACGTCTCCGCGCGACGGCCGCCGGCGGACCGCCATCGGCTCTTCGGTGCCGTCGGGGCGAACCAGCGTATACTGCCAATCGAGCCGGTTCGCCGGCACCGGCTCCCGCAGGCTCTCGGCCGTGCCGATGTCTCGCGATGCAATGGTCTGGCGCAGCAACTGGCGAACGATCCGGTCGTAGAGGAACATGGCGTCGGTTCGGTAAAGCGTGTTCCAGCCGGACCCCATACCCGTGGCGATCCAGAGCACGTTTCCCCGGCCAATCCGGCGCTGTGCCAGGAAAGGCACACCGTCGGTGAACCTCGCCCTGACGTGAGGCGGGAAAGGGGCGGCAAGCTGGCCGTTGCAGGGCATCGGCTGGGCCGGCCGGCTGTGATGATTTTCCCATCCCAGCCAGTCGAAACAGACAGCGCGGCGCTGGCCCCCCAGCGCGTCGCGCTCGGAGATCTCGGCGGCGGAGAGTGCGCGCCCCGATCGGCCGATCTTTTCGAGTTCGCGCAGGCGCCGGTCGATGGTATCGAGACGTGCCCGCTGGGACTCGATGCGCGAGGTTTCCGCGGCGATCGTGCCGGCGACTATTTCCTCGCCGAACTCCGAGTCGATCGCCTTGAAAAAGTAGGGTTGCCGGTAGTATTCTTCCAGTTGATCGTGCCGAATTTGCTCGAGGAGGAAAAAGCGGTTCTTCATCGTGTTGAAATCGAGAAAGAAGGGCACCACCGGACGGCGAACTTCTCCCGGCACGTGGCCGACCGGGGTGGGACGGAGAGGCGCGGGCAGTACGCCCGCCCCGTCGAGCCAGGCGGAGTCGTTCCACGCCTTTGGATCGAACGCCCCTCCAGCGGCAATCAGCAGATTACCGCCCTGGACCACGTATTGCCTCAACGGGGCAACCGCCGCCCGCGGATCGGCGACACCGGCCACTACGACCAGTCGGGCGTCGGCAAGCAGGTTCGCGTCGACCTCCTCGATTCTCGCCCGGCGAACCCGGATAAGCTCCTCGGACGCTTCCGCTCGGCCGGTCGCCGGTGCCAGTAGATGCCGCAGGTGATAGGTTTCACCGAACCGGTTCTTCTTCGGATCCTCGTCGTCGCCGTACTGATCGACAAAGACCACCGGCAGTGCCGAAACGACGGGAACCATGAGGAATCGCCGGTCGTCGGCCGGAAGATCGTCGGGGGTAACTGTCACCTCGGCCGGGACAAAGGCCGGTTGTCCCGGCTTTGTCGCCGCGTCGAAACGATAGGAATCGAAGAGAATCTCGACGGTTTGCGAGGGCTCCAAATCGATCGTGCGCGAGTCGACCTCTTCGTGGTCGACCAACAGCGTCACGCGCACGTCGTTCCGGGGTTTCAGCCCCTGGTAACGAACCTTGACCAGAAAAGCGGCCGGGCTCTGGGTATCGGCAATCTCGTCGCGGAGACGGAATTCCTCGACCCACGTGTTCGCCGGTTCGGCGGGCGCGATGCGAATAACGTGGATCGGTCCGGGCAATTTTTCCACCGTCGCGGCCGGCCGACCGCTTTTCCAGCCGGCCGACTGCCCGGCGGTGAACAAGAGCACTTGTTTTGCCGGCACATCGGGTGCTCGACGGCAGGCCTCCAGCGCGCGCCGCAAGGCCTTGCCCGCGCGAGCGTAGCGGTCGGTCGGCTCGATCGCCTCCAATGCGGCATGGGCATCTTCCCGGTTACGGTGAGCCGGCCCAGCCGCCGAAGGAGAGTCGCAGAGCCCGACGACCGAGATCCGGCTTCCGTCGGGCAGTTTCTCGATGAACCGGCTCGCTTTGAGCTTGACGACCGAAAGCAACGTGCCTTGGGATTCTTCGTAACCCATCCACAGGCCGTTATCGACGACCAGCACCGCGTGTATCGGATCGGCCGAATCGACCGGCGCCATGCCCTGGGAACGATACGGTCTTGCCAGGGCCGCGCCGAAAGCGACCACGCAGAACACGCGGAGGGCCAGCAGGGCCAGATCGCGCAGGCGAAGCATCCGCCGTCTCCGCCGCACCGCCTGGCGGAGGAAATCGACGGCCGCCCATTGGACCACGCGAAAGCGCCGACGGCTCAGGAGGTGGATAATCACCGGCCCGGCGGCCGCGGCCAAACCGGCAATGGCAAACCATGGAGTCAGAAACGGCACGATCATTCCCCCCGACGCCCAAACCGTCCATGAAGGCCTTCGATCCGGCCTTCCTGAAGGATGGGAAGATAGCGGTTGGGAATAGCCAAAGTGAAGCAAGCCGCCGAAGTCATGTACAGTTCACCCGGCCGGCCGGAAACGTGATATGCGGCAATCCACTGGCCGTCACGTTGCGGATCCTTCGGATCGCGGACCTGGCAGGAGACCAGCGAGTCGCGGAGGGTTGGATAGCATTCCTTCCATGCCTCGCCGCCGACCTGGTACAAGGCCTGGCTCGTATAGTAAAGCGCGTAGCCGTTAAAATCCGGCTTCTGGCCCGGGCCGGGGAAGGGCCGCCGAGCGAAGAGCCGCATCGTACTGCGAATCTGGTGCATGTTCGGCTCGATGCGCCAGTCGTCATACTGCCCGAATTCCTGCAGGCAAACAACGCCGGCCGCCACCATGGCCTCCGACCGATGCGAGACGGAGCCTTTCTTGTAGGAAAACCCGCCGGAGGGTTTGCCCTTCGCGTCTCCCGCCGCTCCGGCCGGCACCGGGTTGGGGGCATAATACTCGCGGACGCTCCGGATGGCCGCCTCGATCACTTCCGGCGGAACCTCCAACCCACTGTCCATCGCGCTACGCAGCGCCATCGCTTGCATCACGGCCAGACTCAGATCGTGACCGGCGGGCAACCGCTTCGCCTCGTAGTCCCACCCCCCGTCTTCACACTGCGTGTCGGCAATCAGTTTCAGCGCCCTGTCCAACACCGGTTTGATTCGGGGGTCGTCGATCGTCCCGTAGGCCTGACCCAGAACGAACGTCGAAAGCCCGTGGTTGTACATGTCCCGCCTGGGGCTGGCGATGTTCAGCAATCCAGACGGCTTGGCGTTGCGAAGCACGTAGTCCATCGCCCGCTCGACCGTGTCGCCGTACGGTCCGCGGCCGGGCATGTGTCCGGCCGCGAGGAAGGCCAGCGCCCCCATGCTCACCAGCCCCAAGTCGTTGCTCCCCCAATTGCCTTGGGGGCCTTGGGTTCGGGCAAGCCAGGCCAGCCCGCGCTCCAGCGCCGCCTCCGACTCCGGCGTGGTTTCCCAATCGCCCTCGGCGCGGGCCAGCGGCCCCGAGGCGGCCATCACGGCCCAAGCCAGCGCCGCGCGGCAGACCAGGGCCAGCGGTTTCCCGTCGCCACCAATCCATCGACCCATCATGCTATCTCCGCGTTACTCGGCCTCGGTCAGTTCGACGATGGTCCACCACGCCGGTGCCAGTTTTTTTGACGCGGCCAGTCCCCACCATCGGCTGTCGCTGGTGACTAGGGGTGCCGAGAGACCCGTCTGCCCCGACGGCAGTCCCGGCGTAACCTGCTTCCGTGGCGAGCCGGTCTTCGGATCGAGCCACGTCAATACGGCGGGCCGTTTTGCCTCCGCCGTGGCGCTCCCGTCGAGCGTGGCAAGATAGACGATTTCACCGGGACGACCACACAAGGCCGCATGAAGGTCGCCTTTCACCTCACGGCTCCAAGCGACCTTGCCGTTGGCCCTGTCCACGGCCACCACTCGTTGTGTACCCGCGGTGATCAACAGATCGTCGACTCGCCCGACGACGGTCATCGGCCGAGGCGTTGGCAGGTTCCAGTATCGGCGTCCTGTCTCCAGATCTAAACACTCGATTTCCGCAACGCCCGGCTGCGTGGCGTACACGCGACCCTCGCTGACCAAGGGCGTCTCCCCGCCGGATGCCCCGCCGGCGCGTAGCTTGGCTGCCTGCCATGCTTGACGGCGAATCCACAAGACGCGGCCGCGCCGGTCGCAGCAGAACACGGCGCCCCCGGCGGTCGCCACGAAGCCATCGTCGACGGCGACCGCCCGACACGAAAGCTGGCCCTCCCAGTGATCGTGAAATTGTGCGACCACAGCCTGCCCGAGCAACTGGCCGTGGTGCGGGTCGAACGTGCCCAACGACAGGGTCAGTTCTTTGGGCCGGTCGGACGTGGCCAGAAACGCGAAGATCCGCTCGTCGTTGCCGGTGGGATCGGAAGCGACACAACCATCGATCACGACCTGCCACGCCAGCTTGCCGTCGGACGCACGGAAACAGGCCAATTCCGGTCCTTTGGTTCCCAGAACGCGGGTCGTGACGTAGCGGCCAGTTACCAGCGGTTGCATCGCCACCAGCGGCCAGGGTGGTGCCTTGCTCGATATGCCGGCGTGGTGCGACCAGAGTGTCTTACCCCGGTTCAATTCGTAAGCCGTTACGTTCCGTCGATCACTCACGAACATCCGGCCCCCGCTCACGGCGACGGCCAGTTGGCGCGCCATGCGGTCGGCTGGCGATGGCCCCGCACCAGGAAGCGTGGTCGCCGCGGTGCCCTCGAACACCGGACCCGGTTGCCCATGGTAATGGGCGGGCGGCGGACAGAAGCCAGGGTCAGTCGGGGGCAAACCGGCGGTGATGTCGGCATCGGATCGGTGTCGACGGTGCGTCTCGTAGAGATCGTGGACCCACCGTTCGAATCGTTCGGCGTCGAGGTTCATTTTGCCCACGACGATCGGCTCGGTTACGGGACTCTCGGCCATCCGCCCCTGCATTGCCGCCGCCAGACGAATTCGCCCGCGCAGGGCCGCTTCGCCCGATGGTGACACGCCGCGCAAAGCCCGGCGGTAATGACCGATCGCCTCGGCCGACCGGCCGGTCGAGAGGGCCCGATCACCCAGCCAACGATGAGCGTCAGCCGCCGCGTCGGTGCCGACCAGCAGCATGGCGACGGCTTCCACGGCCGCCGGATTCCCACTGGCCGCCGCGCGATGGAGACGGAGTTGTCCAATCGCTGCATAATCCCTTCGGATCGTTTCGGCCAGGCCCGGTGTTTCGTTGATCGCCAGATCAATCGCCCGGCAAAGCGCAAGGGAGAGCCGGCCGTCTTCCCCGTCGGGCACCAAGTGATACAGCGGAGGCGCGATCGGGCCGGTCAACACGCCAATTGCGTCGTCCCGGGCACCGCTGGCCAGCGCGCCGCGGAATTCCAGAAGCACGTTGTGCCCTTCCTTGCCCAACGAAACGATCAATGGATGGGGCGGGCCCTCGGGTTCTTGCGCATGGGCGACCGGACCGACACCGCCGGGCATCGTGCCGAGCCAGAGCAGGACATACGGCACGGCGGACCACCATTTTGGGCCAGGCGACACCCGCAATGGCATTGCAGCGTGGTTTTTGATTCCCTCATGGGGAGTAGAGATATGCATCAGCGCGGTGTCACTCTTCGTTGAACACCAGATACGCGGATAACCGACGCGAACTTCCGCTCCACGGCACTCCCCTCTATGGTACAGGAGTACCGTAGCCGTGGGCAAGCACCTTGTCGATTTAGCTATTTGGTCATCGGCCACGTCCAGTGTATCTCCCGTACTGCTTATGGGGAGCATGTAACACTTCGTTCGAACGGTAGAGTCAAGATCCGCAGGACAATGATCGGAAACAGACGGTGTGTGGGGGTTCTTCACTGCCGGGGTATACAGAGTTCACCGATTCCGGTTACACGGGCTGAGGTAAAGAAGCCAAAGCGACGCCTGAACTCTGACGAATCAACCAAGAGTGCGATTTCCGTAAGTCCCCGGTTCGATCCGTCGCAAAGCGCATTATTATGACCGACAACGTCCATACGATTCCTCTCCGCGGGCGGGACAGCGGTTCGCTACCGCTCTGTGGGCCGCATTCGAAGCCGTCTTCCGCGGGCGAACGGGCTGCCGTCCCTTCATTGTCGGAAACGCTGCGGATCGTCCACGACGTCCACAAGCAATTGGAGCGGTGTGCCAGAGACGTAGGACAGGTCGAGCGGGAATGTGCCTCGGCGGAAAACCAGTCCGATCGTCGTCCCGCCGCCGTCTCGACGATCACCATACGATTGCTCGCGGCCTGCCTGTCAGAACTGCTGAAGCTGGAGCATCCCCAGGGCCATCGGGAGTACTGCCCCGACTTGTGCCAGTTACTGGACTGTCCCCAGCAACCCGTGCTTCGACAGGCCGTCGGGCACACGATCCAGGTGCTGCAACAGACGCGTGGGAAGTTCAAATCCAAGGAACTGGCGGGGTTGCGCGTTGCGCTGGAAACCCTTCTGGAAAATTCCGAGAAATCTGCCCGCACTCGCTGATCGTATGCTACGGTTAGGTAGACTGCGGGCGATAATCCTCGGAACCCGTCGGGTGCCGGGACACGCTTGGCAGGTCGCCTAAGTGGCGGGACAAGGGCCCGTTGGATGAAGGCACAGTCGCAGCCAGTCTTTCTCCGTGCGAGAGAGACGGCTTCGGCTGTGCCTTTTTTTGTTGATGCGTTTTCGGCGCCCACGAGCGTACGACATTCCGAAAATCCGTTTTTCCAGGAGTATTCTTGATGAAAAAACTACCACGTATCTTCGGCAGCAAGGCACGAGAAGAACGTGCGGCGACGCGGCGCAAACTCGAAGAGGCCGAGAGGGGTCTTCAGGAAGCCCAGCAAAAGGGTGACAACCTGGATAAGCTGCCGACGCCGGTGATGTCGATCGACAAGGAGTACAACGTCACCTACATGAACCCGGCGGGGGCGGGTTTGGTAAACTCCACGCCGGAGCAGGTGGTCGGCCAGAAGTGCTTCAACCTGTTCAAGACCCCGCACTGCCAGACGGCCGAGTGCCGCTGTGCCCAGGCCATGCAGAAGGATCAGGCCTGCGACGGCGAGACGGTGGCCGACCCCACGGGGCTGAACCTGCCCATCCAGTACACCGGC
>CAYUIQ010000059.1:0-38743 GCA_964444795.1 uncultured Planctomycetaceae bacterium | reverse complement strand
GAGCGCCGGGCGTCGTCATACTTGCCCAGCCGGTAGTAGCCCATCACCATGCGGGCTTCACAGGTAGACCAGTGGCCGCCGTTGACCCAGGTGCCGAATTTCCACAGCCAACCGCTCGGCGGCGTGTACATGTCGTCCAACCCCGGACAGTTGGTAATAATGAAGTCGTGCGGCCTGAGGCCGGGGATCGAGGCGATCTTCCGGTAGATCTTTTCCGCCTGGCTATCGTCGGCCACGCGAAAGCAGATCGCGTCGTGGTTCGCGACGGCCTCGAAGTAGCCGTGCTGCTCGGCGCCGTGGACGCCGTGACGCGTGCCGTCCGGATCGAGGTACTTCACAAAGTAACCCTCGTCGGTGGTCAGCAGTGGGAGGCCCTTGCGGGCCAGATCGCGGCGGGTCGTGTAGAGCTTGACGGAATGGGCGTCGCCGGCCAGCTTCTCCAACTCGATCAACCGATCCAGCGCGGCGATGTAGGTGATCGACAGCCCGGCCAGGTAGGACTTGCCGTAGGTGCCGTCGGGCTTCTTCCAGCCGGCGTAGCTTGGCGCCAGCAGATTGCCCGCCGGCCCGGCCAGGAAGAGGTTGTTCTGGGGATCGCGCCGCGACTCGATGAAATCGGCGCACCGCCGGAGTCTGGGCAGGTAACGGCCGATTGCCTGCGCGTCACGACCGATCAACAGCAACTCGGCCTGCATCACGAGTCCCGCGGCGGTGAACTCGATACCCCAGTCGTGCACGGCCACGTTCCCGTCGCCCTGTTTGGGGATGAACCAATCGGGGCTGGCGGCGTCGCATAGTTGTCCGTCGGGGATAACCAACTCATGGCCGCCGTGTGTCCAGGTCCGCTTGCCATTGCCCATCTGGTCGAACCACAGATCCTGGGCGTTCTGGAGGAACGTGACCAGCGGCTCCTCCAGCATCGGCAGACCACAGTAGGTGGGGCCGTAGCTGTTCTGGATCCACCATGCGCCCCAGGTGGGGCCTTCGACGAACCCGTTCCAGGCGGGCGTGTAGAGCATGGCAACGTTCTGGAACTCGGGGTCGGGCGAGAACATTCGCCGCGAGACGTCCAGCAGCCGAAGGTACTCCACGTCTCCCTGGCCCGAGTAGAATTTGCCCTCGAACGTGTCCACCGCGCGTGCCCTGGCCGGGCTGAAGAAAGTGGCCGCTATCAAAAGCAGGATCGCCGCAACGCCTGCCGGGAGTCGAGATCTCGTCACATGACCGCGCATCGTGTCCTCCGAAGTCAAGCGGTGGTCGGCAACGCCTGGATCGTCTCGCAATAGCACGGCCGGTTTGCCGCGTCTGGTGAGCTTTGTGACGTGAGAGCCAATCGTGCCGTTCCAGTCATCTGTAACATGCCTGAAGTCTACTACAGTCGACACGGCAAGGAAAGCAGAAGCCCGCGCCCGGGTATCCCGAGCCCGAGGAATGGTTGCCCCTGCTAATAACTCCGTCCTCCTTTGCTGTCAAGCACTTGCGTCGTTTGCCGCGGAGGCCAACGGCTGGCTATCGTTGTCGGATGGAGTTTCCGGGAAGAACAGGCGTACGCCGGCCTCACCGCCGAGTCGATACGCGGACCGCCGCCCAGAGCCCCAACCGGCAGAGGGGGTTGACTAGAGAATCAGTGTGATTAGTGTAGCTACATTAGGAACGCAAACGCGCCTGCCACCACACCCCCCCAGCAGCCGGAGGCGACTTCCTATGGACACCATCGCGACAACCGCTAGCGATCGGCCGCAACCGTGCTGCGTGGACGGCGGAGAGTATCGTGGGAGCTTCTTGCTCCGGTGGTATCTGATCTTGTGCTTCAGCCTGCTGATTGCCGCATTGGCTGGAGCAAAGACTTGGTTCTTGCAGCCGGACACCTACACTGCCACGGCGTTAGTTCGTGTGAAGGCAAAGCCGCACCGACTGGTGTTCGAAGTCGCCCCGCCATCCGACGAAAGGGAATTTGAGAGATACAAGAACACCCAGCAGCAACACATCCAAAACCGCTACATTCTGGAAGCGGCGATCCGCCAAGTGGATTTGGCGATGAAGGAGGCGCAGGAGGGAGACGACGCCACCAAGGTCCGGCTGATGGACGAGGAAATTGACCCGGCTGACTGGTTGGCTGAGAACTTGAAGACCGATTATCCGGGCGAGGCGGAGTACTTGCGAATTCGCCTGACTCGCGATGATCCCAAGGAAGCGGCTATACTGGTCAACGCCGTAGTCGACGCCTACCTCGAAGAAGTCGTCGGCGAGGAAAGCAGACGCCAGCGGGAACGGGTCGCGGAACTCGACGACAGCTCCTTCGCCATGGAAGAAGAACTACGGACCCTCAAATCGACGCTGATATCGATTGTCGAGCAGACAAGCTCCACGCCCTCCCCGACCGATATCGTGAACCAGAGTATCGAAATCGAGAGACTCCGCAACCTCTGCAACAGACAGTTTGAAATGCAGGACGCACTGAGAAGCGCGCAGCGTGAAATGAAGCTGCACCAGACGAAGCTGAAGAACGCCGACAATCTGACCATCTCGGAAAACGAATTGGATGTTTTCGCCGAATCGGATCGCTCTGCTTCCCAACTCGCCTTGCAGCAAGATCAACTCCACGCCTTGATCCAGCGGAGTTTGCTCTCGGGAAACGAACGTAGCGTGGTGATCACGGAGCGGCTCCGAGAGTACCGCGCGGAGTTGAGTGCCGTGACACAGCAATTGGCCGAACGACGGGCCGAGTTGAAAGAGGAATTGCGGCGCCAGCGACAGGCCGGCATCGAGACGGAATCGACCCAGTTGCAGGTCCGGATCGTCCAACTCGCCGAACAGTTGGGAGAGTTGGAAGCGGACATCGACATGCAGGAAGAGGCCATCGACAAGCGGGAAACGTTGGTCGGGCCGGATGGCGGTTATTCTCGTGATGTGGAGACATTGCGGGCCAAGATCGCACTGAAGGAATCGCTTCTCGCCACAATTGATCTCCAACGTGAAAAGCTACTGGTGGAATTGGGGGCTTACGAACGTGTAAAGCTACAGGGGAAATCGGAAAGACACCAATCGCGGATCACGCTGATGCAACCGGCGGTCGCCCCCAAGTCGCCGGACGAACGGACGTCGTATTCCGGGCCGGCCCTGGCAGCCGCGATTGCTTTCTTCGTCGCCGCCGGCGCGATGATAGCGTTCGGCTCCTTTCGGCGAGCCCGAAGAAGGCGGTTGACCACGGGGGGGTAACCCTCCTGAGCGCTACTCCACCCTCTTCATCGGGCCGATGTATTGCTTCGCGATCACGACGTTGTCGATGAATAGATGCTGGTCGTGCGGCGAGGGTTTTTTGCCCCCGTGGTACACGTTCATCCAAATCTGTTCGATCTTGAGGCGGTCCACCAGACGGAAACGAATGTCGGTCTTCTCAAAGGCGGGCCGGCCGTCGACCCAGGCCTTCAAGATTCCGTCCCTCTCGCCCGGCGTGTTGAGCTTCAAGTACTGTTCGACGCAATACCAGCGGTTCTTCTCCAGAAAGCCGCGGTAGTCCATCTGCCAGAGCCAGTGGTTGCCGTAGGAGCCCTCCATGTCGGCGTGGTAGCAGTACGTGCCGATCGGGTGCAGGCCGGCCAGCGGGTTCTCCGGGGGTACCGTTTGATGGAACGCGCCGCGGGCGGACCAACCGTTCTTGCCGTCGCTCTTGCGACCGCCCCAGCCGGCGACGCCGTAGGTGCCGCTGATACCCGGCATCTTTCCGCCCTGTACCGTCTGGTTCCAATCGTCGGCCAACCGCAAGTAATAGCGGAAATAGATCTGCTCCGGCTCGGCGCCCGTTTCTTTGGCAAACTTGAACAACGTGTTCAGCGCCGTATTCGAGCCTTCGGCGAGTCGTGACCGCAGCGCCTTTCCCTGAAACGGCTCGAACTTCCGCGCCGGATCGCGATCAACCGTGTCGATCATCTCCATCGGCGCGGCTTGCGTCCATCGCTCGGCCCACGTTACCGACTCGAAGTCGGAAAAGAAGCGGACGTCCGGGTTCCGCGCGATTCCCTTGTCGCCCGGGTACTTCGCGGCCAGGCCTTCGACGGGCACCGAGGGCGGCAGGTCGTGGCCCTGCGAGCAGCGGAAGACGCCAATCGCGGCGTGACCGTATTGCTTCGTTGTAACCAGCCGCAGCTTGGCGCTGACGTCGGGCCCGAGCTTTTCGGCACCCGACAGGTCGAACCGTAGCAAGGCATGGTTCGCTTGCCCCGAGACCCGCAGTTCCTCGATCCTGCCGTGGCTGCGATACGTGGATGCGGCGAGATAGGTATCTGCCCGGGGAACAAGCGTTACGGAACCCTTGTCACTGCTGACAACGAGCTTGGGGTGTTGGTCGGCCTTCTCGCACTGGCGGCTGCGGAACACGACCGTACCGCTGCTGTGGACTGTCCGCAGGAAAAACCCTTGGTTTGGGTGCTTGCCGCCAAGCCATTCACGCACCAGCGGCGTAACATCCCACTCGACGGTCTTTTCCGAGTCGTCGTCCTTGACCGTCTCCGTCGCGTAGGGCCGGTCGCCCTGCGGCTTGTCCAGAGCGTCCCGCCAATCGCCCATGGGATTTCTCCACGCCAACAGCCCGGCGCGATTGTAGTAGTCTCGCGTGGCCCCGTCGGTCCGGGCGGCCGACCCTTCGGCCCAATCGTTCGGGGCGGCTTTCAAGACCGCCGCCGTGACCAACACGAGGAAAAGGCCCAAGCACGAAGTCTTGATCACGTTTCGCACTGCTCGGTCTCCTTATGCATAGAGTTTCGCGACACAGCCTCCCAGTATAGATCAGAAATACAGCAGAAGCGATACGGCGCGACCATCCTGATTCTTGTTCCACACCCGACGCCGCGGTAGAATGCGATCAACGCCGGCGTTTCCGCCTTTCGGCCGGCAAGCTCCAAGCGAGGAGATGGACCCATGTGGCGATGGATGTTTGTGGTGCTCTTGTCCTTGCCCGCTTCGACGGCGGCCCCGTTTTCACCGGCAGCGCTGGCCGGCGAGGTTCCTCTGACCGTTGAGGAGCCGTCGGGCGTCGCGCGGACCCAATGGCCGGTCACGTCGGGGATTCCCTTTGCCCAGGCCGCTCTTCTTGAGGATCAGGCCACGGCCTTGTTCGATGCGGCCGGCAATGAGATTCCCGTGCAGACCGAGCCGCTCGCCCGCTGGCCGGACGGTTCCGTGCGCTGGCTACTGCTCGACTTTCAGGTCGATCTGGCCGCCGGCGAGAAGAAGGCCCTCGTTTTACGCTACGGCCCGGAAGTCGGACGCGCGGCCGTCGAGAAGCCGATCCGCGTTACCCGGCAGCCGGACGGCAAGGTGACGATCGAGCCGGGTCCGATCCGGCTTGAGTACGATCCGAAGCGGTTCTTTCCCCAGGGTGAGGCATGGCATACGGCCGGCACCGACGGGCGGCAGGCTGACCGCCGGCTGACCATCAACTGCGGTTCGGACGGCGTGATTCTTCGCGACGGGCAGGGCCGATCGTATTTGCCCCACTACCCCACGGCACATCCGGCCGAGATCACCATCGAGCAGTCCGGTCCGGTGCGGGCGTGTATCCGCGTGGAGGGCTGGCACAACTCGCCATCCGCCGAAACGGGCGAATCGAAGATGTTTCGTTACGTCGCGCGGATTCATGCCTGGCGCGGCCGGCCCTGGATTCGGGTGTTCTATACCTTCATCAACGATCGCCAAGACTCCCTGATGACCAACGTCCGCAAGCTGGAACTCCGCTTCTGGGTCCGTGGGGACGGCGGGCTGGACGATAATCTACTCGGCGGTAAATCGGTAGAAGAGGGCCGGCTGTTTCAGGTCGATGAGAACCAGTACCTCCTCGACGGAAGCCCCGCCGGCGAGCGGGCCCGTGGTTGGGCCGCCGTGGGAACAGAGCGAGGCGGCATCGCGGTCGGGCTGCGGGAGTTCTGGCAGAACTGGCCCAAAGCGATCAAGTGCAATCGTGGATGCGTCCGGCTGGAACTCCTTCCCGAATTGGCCGAGGGACAATACGACGGCAAGTCGCTGGAAGAGGAAAGCAAGCTCTACTACGCGCTGCGCGGCGGCATGTACTCGCTGAAGGTCGGCGTGGCCAAGACGCACGAGTTCAGTGTGAATTACTTCTCTGGAACACCCGACGCGGAGCAACTCGGGACATTCTTCCAGGCCGCCGAGGAGCCTCTGTTGGCCACCGCCGAACCGGCTTACGTCAGTGCAACCGAGGCCCTGGGCGACTTCCCTCCCGCCGATCCGCAAAAGTACGCCGGCTACGATGCGTGGCTCGGCCGCACACTCGATGCCCATCTCCAGCGGCGCGAGAAGGACCGCGAGTACGGACTACTGAACTGGGGCGATTGGCACGGCGAGCGAAAGGTCAACTGGGGGAATCTGGAGTACGATCTGGCCCACGGGATGCTTGTCCAGTATCTGCGCTCCGGCGATCGCCGCTACTTCCTCCGGGGCGAACAGGCCGCCAGACACCACATCGACGTGGACGTGGTCCATGCCACCAATCCCCACCTGAAGAACCCATGGGGCCCGCCGCCGCGGGTGGGCGAAGTCTGGCTTCACTGTGTCGGTCACACCGGCGGCTACTACGAAGACGCTCCGCTGCCCGTCAGCCGCACCTACCAGATGGGCCACAGCACGAACTTCGGCCATGTCTGGGTGGGCGGCGACCTCGAGTATTACTACCTCACCGGCGACCGGCGAGCCCGGGAGGTGGCCATCGGGATGGCCGACGCGATGGTCGCCCATTGCCCCACGGCCTAT
The DNA here is from genome assembly GCA_964444795.1 of uncultured Planctomycetaceae bacterium. GTDB lineage: Bacteria > Planctomycetota > Planctomycetia > Pirellulales > Thermoguttaceae > JABMRP01. The sequence goes on along the minus strand of CAYUIQ010000059.1, from coordinate 31,978 downwards.
GGCACGCACATCCGCGCCCTGGGTTGGCCGATCATACTCGTCCTGAACGCCTACGAGGCCACCGGCGACAAGAAGTATCTTGACGCCGCGACCGGGTGCTGGAAGGTGCTCAAGGAGAACATCGACTGGAAACGGGGCTGGGTCGTGCGTCTGGCCAAGGGCCACTGCCTGCACCCCGAGCAGACGTGCCATGGCAACGTGCCGTTCATGGAAGGGCTAACCCTCAGTGCACTTGCCCGTTACCATCGCATCACCGCGAACCCGGAGGTGCTGCGGGCGATGACCGTGGGCATCGACCAGATGATCCGCGAATGCTGGGTCGAGGACGACAAGGCGTTCCGCTACACGGCCTGTCCGCTCAGTTCACCGCGAACGTACATCGGCATGTGTTTGGCCGCCGAGGCCATGGCTTATGAAGCCCGGCTCACGGGCAACGGCGAACACTTGCGGATTCTCCGCGAGGGCTTGCGCGAAGCGTTACAGAAATCCGGATCCACCGGCGGCAAGGGCTTGGCTCAACTGATCCACTTCACACCCCACGCACTGCGGGCACTGGAGCAAGACGAGCCGGAACGATAATCCGACCCGTCATGCTCTTGCCATTCTAGGCAAGCCCCTCGATTGCCACCGACTCTTCGTCGGCGGGTGATCCGATCCCCGGTCCGGCGGTGCCTTTCGTGCGGCCTGCACGGCTCTCATTTTGCGGGAAGTGCCGAATGTGCGCACGGCGAAGGCATCTGCCCCCCGTCGGCGAGGTGGATGTGTGAGCGTTCCGACGCTAACCGTGCCGCAATTCGCAGCCGTAAGCTACAGTTTTTCTGGATCGGTATCGGTAGCCCAACGAGGATTCCCGTATGGAACAAGAAGACCAAGACCAAGCGGCAACGGTCCTCGACATCGAGGACCTGATGACTCGATGCCTGGGCAATATCGAGTTCGCCGGACGAGTCCTCGCCAAGTTTCAGGAGTTGGGTGATGGGCATCTTGCCGAGTTGGAACGGGCGGTCGCTTCCCAAGACACGGAAGCGATCGCGCAACTGGCTCATCGTCTCAAGGGGGCGTCCGCCAACGCGGCGGCTCCCGGTCTGTGCGCACGGGCGGAGGAGATCGAGTCCGCGGCTCGCCAGTGCTCGCTGAGAGAGATCCCCGCACGCCTGGAGAACCTGCGACACGAGTGGTCCCGGTTTGCTTCGGAAGTACCGCGACTCGATTGGTTCCCCGAGAACACCGCCTGAGGCCCTGTGAGTTCGTCATCGGTAACACGTTTTCGGAGTATTTCATGCGAGTCTTGGCCGTTGAAGACGACTGTGTCTCCGCCGAACTTCTGGAGAATTCGCTAGAGCATTTCGGCTTCGAGGTGACCACTGCCAGAAACGGTCGGGAAGCATTCGAGCTTATCCGCACCGGACGCTATCGGCTTGTCGTCTCCGACTGGGAAATGCCGGAAATGAGCGGCGTCGAGCTCTGTCGGCAAATTCGCCAACGCCAGTGGAGCAGCTACATCTACGTGATTCTGGTGACCTCGCATAACGAAGTGGGAAGCGTCGTCGAGGGGCTCAACGCCGGAGCCGACGACTTTCTGACCAAGCCCTTCCAGCCGGAAGAGCTGCGCGTGCGATTGAGAACCGGCGAGCGGATTCTTTCCCTCGAGAGCCGCGACGTCGTCATTTTTGCTCTGGCCAAGCTTGCCGAGTCGCGCGACCCGGAAACGGGTGCGCACCTGGAACGGATGCGAGAGTACTGCCGGATTCTCGGGGAAGAACTCTCGCGATGGGGCAAGTTCCGCCACGATGTCGACGGCCAGTACGTTCAACTCCTCTATTTGACCAGCCCGTTGCACGATATCGGCAAGGTGGGTATTCCTGATCGCGTGCTGCTCAAGCCCGGCCGATTAACGCCGGAAGAATTCGAGATCATGAAACAGCACGCGGTCATCGGCGGCAGCACGCTCGATGCCGCCGCCCGCGCATATCCAGAAGCGCAATTTCTGGCGATGGCCCGCGAGATCGCCCTGACCCATCACGAACGTTACGACGGCACCGGCTATCCCCGCGGTCTCCGCGGCGAGAAGATCCCGCTGTGCGGACGGATCACGGCGGTGGCCGACGTTTACGATGCGTTGACGACCCGGCGTGTCTACAAGCCTGCAATCAGCCACGAAACCGCCCGCGAGATGATTCTCGAAGGCCGAGGCACGCAGTTCGATCCGGACGTGATCGAAGCTTTCCTCCGGCACGAGGAGGATTTCGTGGAAATCAGCCGGCGTTTTGACGAACAGGCGGTGCTCCCGAGCGAAAAGCAGCCGCCTCCACTCGTTCATGCGGCTGGGGCGTAATACCCCTGCGGGGCTACCGATTCAGGTCGATCATTGCCTTGTCCGGCAAAAGGACCGCACCCGCAGGTTGCCCAGCTTCTCTGCCGCCCGGGACCGTCATGTTCCCCCAACATGGCGGCCGTGTATCCCTCCATTCGATTCATGCGCCGAATCAACGCGAGCCGATATCAGTCGTATCCGGCAATTCGCCGCGCATACCCGCAGCGGGCGTGCGTACCCAGGGGAAAGGAGTCACCGATGGATCGGAAATGGATGCCACTGGTTGCGTGCATCGTCTTGCTGGGCCTGGCGGGCACGGCGCTGGGTGACGGCGTGATGCTCAATGGCGTATCGCCGCGATCGATCGGTCGAGGTGGAACGAACATCGCCCACGCCGACAACGGTGCGGCTTTGTTGGACAATCCGGCCGCCGCCGTGAACATCCAAGGCAAAGGGCTGGTCGACATCGGCTTCGACCTGATGCTGTCCGATTTCCATTTCGCCAACGACCGCAACAATTCGGCATCGGTCGACAGCTTCTATCCGCTTCCGCAGATATCTTTCATCCGCAAGAGCGCGGACTGCCGGTGGGCCTACGGATTGGGTGTTTTTGTCCCTGCCGGCTTCGGAGAGTCGTTCACTCTGGAGGGTCCGCCCCCGCTGACGGGTCAACGCCGTTATCAGTCGTTCGGCTCGCTGGGAAAAATCCTCCCCGGCCTTGCGTATCAGGCAACCGATCGTCTTTCCCTGGGCGCCACGTTGGGCGTGGCCATCACCCACGATGAATTCAAAGGGCCTTACTTCCTCCAGGGCCCCAACGCGTTTCGCGGTTGGCCGACGGCTCTCGATCTTCGAGCCACCGGTGCCGCTTTGTGCTGGTCGGTGGGGCTACAGTACGACCTGACCTGTGCCACAACGATTGGCTTGACGTATCAAAGCGAAAGCCGCTTCCGGGCGGACGGGGTGACGAACGTAACCATACCGGGGCTCGGATCAAGTGCCTTCGACTCGACACTCGACATCACCTGGCCGGCTTCGCTTGGAATCGGTGTCAAGCACCAGATCGGCTCGAACCGCACCTTGTCGACCGACATTATCTGGTTCGATTGGTCCAGCGCGTTCGACGACTTCGGGATCCACCTCAGCAACCCAACCAACCCCGGCTTTCCGTCGATCTACGAACAGTTCCCGCTCCACTGGCGCGACACGGTATCGGCCCGCATAGGCTATGAACAGGTCCTGGGGTGTGATCGCGTCTTCCGGTGTGGTTACGTGTATCACCGGAACCCTATCCCCGAAGGCACCCTCACGCCCCTCATTCAGGCCACCCTCCAGCACGCTTTCTCGGTTGGCTACGGTTGGAAGTGGCGATGTTGGAACATTGACATGGCCTACATGTTTGCCTTCGGTCCGGACCAGACCGTTGGAACAAGCGACCTTGTGGGTGGAGATTTCGATCGGAGCTTTCACCGCGCGCAGACTCACGCGATCTGCTTTAGCTTCCTGCGACGGTTCTGAGTGAAGTGCCTTCAGATCTCTAACTGCCGCTTGCGCGGCCGGTGCACGGTCTTTCCCAAAGGCCTCAATCCGGAAACTCTGCCGAGTAATAGGCATCCCCACACTTCCCCCACTTACAGCCATGCAATTACCCCTCACATTCAGCAAAGGAACTCCAAACTCCCCAAAGACCGTAGAAAGTCACTGCGCACCTTGTTATAGTAGTTGTAATCGTTACCATCGATTAACTACTGGGGTGACAACCTTGCCAACGGGTGAAGCTACCCACCGGACGGGCAAGCTATGGCCGATGCGCAATCAAGAACTTCGCTCTTTCAAGAGCATCGGATCCCCACGGAGGGATCCGACACGCTGCACGCCACGATCATGCTGCCCAAGCCGCCGATCTTTCCCAAGCGGCTTGTGTTCATCCCGCCTCTGATTGGCGCCCGCGCGTCGCAGGGGCTCATCGTTTCCCGAAATCTCGCGCGGCGTGGTTCCATTCTCTTGTCTTTCGAGTATTGCGGGCACGCTGGCTCCACGGGAGCCTTTGAACTCGACAAGACGATCCTGGACACTCAGTACGCGCTTCGTTGGGCCGACGACTACGCTCGCCGGCGAGGCTTCCCGTTGCACGCGTTGGCGATGTGCTATGGGGCTGTCTCCCTCATGGCACTCTTTCGACGAGGAAAACAAAAACAACGTTGCCCGTTTTGGTCTCTCAGTACGGTTTCCGGTCTCTTCCGCATGGACCGGATTATCCGGTTCGAGGACTTCGCCCCCTTCTTCTCCGAGCACGTCGGAATCGAACTGGACGAAGCTCTGCAGTCGCCTGAAATCTGCGATGCAGTCGATTGGCAAGGGGACCGGTTCAGAGGAGCTTTGCGCGAATACCTGACGGGGATTTTTCCCGGATTGCGTGTCGGGCATGATCATTTCGAGGAACTGCAATACGACCGCGTCGACGTGCGGCGCACTTTGCGGCAGCTTTCCGCGGCTCGCTATTTGGATTCCGTAACGATTCCGAGAAGAGTCCCCTGCAACGTCGTGTACGGTCGAAACGACCAGGTGATGTCGCTCGACACGCCCCGAGAATGCGACCGCTACCGCAAGCAAGCGTCAGAGGTGATACCCCATGCCGTGTTTCACGAATGGGAAGTCGACCATTTCGCGCAGGGTCCGGACCGAGAGGCCCTGATCGACGAACTCGGCGATTTCTTCGAGGAATCCGAAGCGCGCGCCGTGGACCTCACGGACAGAAGTGGTCGGCTTCAGGAGACTCGCCGATGAACTCGCTCGTTCGGTTCTGGAACGAAGAGCACGGTGTGGATCGCCCCTTGGAGGCCGACTCCCCGATGCGCCGGTTGCTGAACACGTACGTCGTCGCCACGTTGATGAACGTGTTTCCGCGCGCGGCGACGAAGATCTTCGCTCGAAGCCGTGGGGAACTGGCTCGTTTGGTCTTTTCCGAGCGGGAAGGCGGCTCGTTCCGTGTCCTTCGGGCGATGTATCGGTTCGACGGTGCCCATCATCGCGGAGACCTGCTCAATCGGCTGCTGATGCAGTCTCCCGCGGTCAAGGCGGCAAGGAATCGCCGGAAGATCGCCCAGAGGATGCTGCGGAACCGTCTGAATGCACTGCCGCCGGGATCGCCAAAACTCGTGCTGGCTGTGGGCGGAGGCGACGGAAGTCTCGAATCCGAAGTCATCGCCGATCTCGCGGATCGAGAAATCTATTATTGCGGCGTGGACCGGGACGGCAGGGCGGTTGCGGAGAACCGGCAGGTTCTTCAAGCACACGGTCTTCAGGAAAGGGGGGTCACTCTGGCGGGCAATATCGTCCGGCGACGCGACGTCGAGGACGTTCTTGCCCGTGCCTCCGAGCGATTCGGAGTTGCATTCGGCGGTGTAAGCGTAGCCGTTTGCCAGGGCATCATCGAATACTTGGATATCGGTTCGGATACCAATGATGCCCTCGCCGCGCTGTTGACCGCCCTTTTCGAATGCACATGCGAGGATGGAAGCCTGATTATCAGTCAGACTGATTTCCACGACAGGGTTCGGTTCCTGGAGCGCGGCTTGTCGTGGTATATGCGGCTTCGCGGCAGCGACGAAGTTGCCCGCGAGATCGAGAAAGCGGGATGGCGAATTTCGATGTGCGAGCAGGAACCCATGAAGCTCATCACCATGTGCCTGGCGGCGAAATCCGAAGTCCGTCACGCGTCCTTCGAGGGCGAGAGTCCCCTAGGGGGACCTCACGTAACAGGGCAAGTTCCGTCATCAGCCAGGCGCCGCCGGCGGGCTCCTACCCGTTAGCAGTCCGCCCTGTCGTCACCTTCCGCGCCGACCCTTTTCGGTAGAACCGTTACAAACGGTAGGGTTCCCCCATTCATATTTGCCGAGGGTCAGTCCTTAGCGCCCGTCCGATACTGCCACGGGACGAGCAAAAGGCTACGTTTCTGAAGTACTTTCTACCGGTCGCAGGAAATCGTGTTGGACGTGCGTCTGTTCGGTCAGGCCGCACGGCTCGGCACCGAGGCAAGTTATGGAAAGCGCTGACAATATCACCCCGCCCATGCCGACGCGTGCACCGCTCCCCGTGCTACCGGCCGAAGCGCAACGGATCGACAACCGATATCAGGTTACCGGCTTGTTCGAGCGGAATCGCAGTACGGAGAGCCTGTTGGCCACCGATCTTTCCACCGATGAAACGGTGGTGGTCCAGTTGTTGACGCTCTCAAATTCTGCCGGCGCCGAACGGGTCTGCCTGGAGCACGAGTCCGCGGTTCTGGGCAAACTGGAGTCGCCGTTTCTGACGAGGGTGTTGGCAATCGGTGAGGATGAGGGCCGGATCTACGTGGTGCGGCCGTATGTGCCCGGAATCACGTTGCGGCAGCGATTGCTTCGTGGTCGCCTCGAACCGCAAGACGCGTTGACCGTAGGCCGCTGCCTGTTTTCCGCGCTCAAGGAAGTTCACGCACACGGCGTCTTGCATCGCGACATCCGGCCGACGAACGTGATTGTCGACGGTGACTCTCCCCTTGCCACGGCCGTACTGACGGGATTCAGCTTCGGATGCCATCTTAACGCGAGCGAGTGGGCCGGCGTGGAATCGATTGCGGCTGCCCTGTACCACTCACCCGAAGACACGGGCGCGCTGGGCTGCGACGTGGGAGAGCCCTCCGATCTCTATTCTGCTGGGGTCGTACTGTTCGAGTGCCTTGCCGGGCGTCCGCCTTACCGCGGCGATAGCGTGGGCAAAGTTCTTCTTCAGCAGATGACCACTCGCGTCCCGGAACTGAGAAGCATGGGCGTGGACGTCCCCCGCTCGCTGGACGAATTGGTCCAGCGGCTGATGCGCAAGGATCCCCGCGACCGATACCAAACCGCCCGGGCCGTGTTGATGGACCTGGAACGCATCGCCGATTCGCTACGCGACGAGATTTGCGATTCAGGGCTGGTCGTGGGGTTACACGATCGGCGTCCAACGCTGACCGAACCTGCGCTCGTCGGCCGCCGAGATGAGTTGGTACGGTTGGACGACCAGATCCGGAAGGTCCGCAACGGACGGGCCGCGACCGTGTTTTTGGAAGCGCCGTCGGGCGAAGGGAAAACGCGGCTGTTGTCCGAAATCGCCGCGCGAGGTGTCCAAGCGGGAATGTGGGTGCTTCGAGGGCAAGGATCGGAGCAGGTTGGCGCGAGGCCGTTCCAGGTTCTCAGCGGGATCGTCGAAGGGGTGATTGCCGCTGCCCGCTCGGACGCCTCCATCGCCCAAACCGTGAAACACCGCTTGGGCAAGCACCTGGACGCCGTCTGCGCCGCCCTGCCCGAACTGGCCGAAGCCTTTGGCTGGGAAACGTCCGACGCCATCGGGCCGGAGGCCTTTGGAGAGACGCGGAGTATCCAGGCCCTTTCCACCTTCCTCGACTCGATGGGAGTCCAAGAGCATCCCGTCCTGATTATTCTTGACGACTACCAGTGGGCCGACGAAATGACGGTCAAGCTGGTCGCCCACTGGCAAGAGAAGCTAAGCGGTGTCACGGGCAGCAGTGTCACGGGTGGGGACTCGGGCGTATTGCTGGTGGCCGCTTTCCGTTCGGAGGAGGTACCGCCGGAGCACCTGCTCCGCAAGACGCTCCCCACGCTCCAATTGCGATTGGCTCCCCTGGCGGCCGGCGAAGTGCAACTGCTGCTGGAATCCATGGCCGGACCGTTGCCCGCCGAAGCCGTGGACGTCGTCCACCGGCTTTCCGACGGAAGCCCTTTCATGGCATCCGCGGTACTTCGCGGCATGGTGGAGTCCGGCGCCCTTCTTGCAGAACCCGACGGCTGGCGCATTGAGCCGCTTGCCCTGGCCGATCTGCGGTCGTCCAGTCAAGCCGCCGGGTTTCTGTCGCGTCGCATCGAGTTACTCCCCGCCGGCACGATCGATCTCCTTACCGTTGGTGCCGTACTGGGCAAGGAGTTCAATCTGGAACTCGCCGCCGGCCTGGCCGGTCTCGCTCCCGCGCAGGCCGTCAACGTGCTTGAGAAGGCGAGCCAGCGTCACTTCGTCTGGATGCAACCGAAGGAGATGGAATGCGCCTTCGTGCACGACAAGATCCGCGCCGCTCTGCTACAGCGTATCGAGCCCGAACGACGCCGCGGCCTCCACGACCGCATCGCACACCACCTGGAGCAGAATACTCCCGGACGGGTCTTCGATCTAGCTTACCATTTCGATGCCGCGGGCGCGAGCGATCGAGCGTTGCCCTATGCGCTGGCCGCGGCCGAGCAGGCCCGGTCCCAGTATTCGCTGGAAGTCGCCGAGCAGCAGTATCACATCGCCCGGCGCGGGGAGGCTCTGGCCGACAAGCCCACGCAGTACGGCATCCGTGTGGGACTGGGCGAAGTGTTGATGCTCCGCGGCCGATACCGGGAGGCGAAGCAAGCCTTCGAGGCCGCGGCCGAACTTGCCCACGGGAATCTCGCTCGGGCTCAGATCAAGGGAAAGTTGGGCGAACTGGACTTCAAGCAAGGCGACATGGAGAGCGCGATCGATTTCTTCGAGGAAGCGCTGCATCTTCTGGACCGGAAAGCTCCTCAAAGAACGTTCACCCTCGTCTTACTGCTACTCTGGGAAGGTGGGATCCAACTGCTCCACACCTTGTTTCCTCGAGTGTTTGTGGGCCGGCGGAAACGAATGCCGACGGAGGCGGAGTTGCTTAGTCTTCGGCTGCTCAGCCGCTTGGCCTACTGCTACTTCTACACGCGCGGAAGAATCAAGGGGTTCCGGCTGAATCTCAGCAGCATGAACCTCGCGGAGTGCTATACACCGACCGTGGAGTTGGCCCAAATCTACTCCGAACATGCCGTCGGCCTGACCGTTCTCGGCTGGTACAACCGCGGGCTGGCCTATGCGCGAAAATCCCTGGAGATCCGCCGCTCGCTAGGGGACCTCTGGGGACAGGGGCAATCGCTCAGTTTCTACGGCGTGGTATTCTATGCGGCTTCGCGTTTCGAGGAGTGCATCGAAAAGTGTCGCGAGGCGGTGCGTCTCCTGGAACGAACGGGCGACTACTGGGAAGTACATATCGCACGCTACCAGATCGCTGCCTCCCTGTACCGCTTGGGGGACATGCGGGGTGCCCTGGAAGAAGCCCGCCGCGTGCATGAGTCGGGGCAGAAACTGGGGGATGAACAATTCTCCGGAATCAGCTTGGACGTCTGGTCGCTCGCCACCGGCGGCAAGGTGCCCGAGGAAACCCTTCAGCGCGAACTATGCCGTAACCGGCCGGATGCCCAGAGCACGGCCCAGGTCTTGATGGCCCACGGCGTCCAGTTGTCGGCCTCCGGCCAGCATGAACGCGCGGTGGCTGCCTTCGAGCAGGCGCTGAAGGAAAGCAAGCGATTAGGGCTGATGAGTGCCTATACGGCGCCTAACCTTGCGTGGCTGGCCACCGCTTTGCGACGGCAAGCGGAAACGCTTTCCGACCTTACCGTGAGCCGGCGCCGGAATCTGCTGTGCCAGGCCGAGCGGGCCGCCCGCCACGCCGTACACGTTGGCCGAAGAATACAGAACGATCTTCCTCACGCGCTACGAGAATTGGCCCTGATCCGCGCCATGCGGGGCCAAATCCGCCGACTCCGCCGCTTGCTTGATGAGAGCTTGAAGGTAGCCCAACGCCAAGGAGCCAAGCATGAACTTACCCAAACCTTACGGCTCTACCGCCAATTGGGACGAGAACTGAACTGGCGCAACGTCCAAGAGCGGATTCAAGCCGCCGAGATGCTTCTACCCCCGGCGGCAGCCAATTACCAACTTCCGGCCGAGACCTCCCACGCCGCTACCCCGCCTGTCACGCTCTCCTTGGCCGACCGGTTCGACACCGTACTGGAGTCGGGCCGCAAGATCGCCTCCGCGCTGTCACCCGGCTCGATCTTCGACGAGGCCCTGGACGCCGCCTTGCGGTTGCTCCGAGGCGAACATTGCCTCCTACTGGAAGTCGCCGAGCGAGACGGGTCGGTTCAATTCACACCAATCAACGGCTCGGAGGGACACGGTTTCAACCGTTCCATTCTACGCCGGGCCCTCCGCGCGGGCCAAGCAGTGGCCCGTGTCGAGGAGGTCTCCGGCAACACCAGCGACCGCGTAACGTCGGCCGGCGAGCAATCGGTACTCTGCGTGCCCTTGTACGTGCGCGGCCGGGCCGTTGCCTGCCTCTATGTGACGCACGATCACATTCATGGCCTGTTCGGGCCGGACGAGGAACGGCTCGCTGATTTCATTGCCACGATTGCCGGTGCGGCATTGGAAAACGCCGGGGGGTTCGCGGACTTGCAGCAATTGAACGAAACCTTGGAGCGACGCGTCGCCAACCGGACGGCGGCTGCCGAGGCGCGTTCGCACGAACTGGCACAGTCGAACCGGAAGCTGGAACGTACCGCCAGCGAACTTCGCCAGATCCAAGAGAAGCTTCGTGTCGCCAAACAGGTGGCCGAAACCGCCAACGAGGCGAAGAGCCGTTTCTTAGCAACGATGAGCCACGAGATTCGCACTCCGATGAACGGCGTGATCGGGATGCTGGAACTCGTCTTGAGCACTCTGCTGACCGACCAGCAACACAATTACGTGAGCGTTGCCCGAGACTCCGCCGAGGCACTCTTGGCACTTCTAAACGATACCTTGGATTTTTCCAAGATCGAAGCCGGAAAAATGGAGGTGGAGCAGGTTCCCGTCGCTCTGCGCGACGTCGTCGGCGAGGCAACCCGCCTGCTGGCAGTCCCCGCCTCGCAGAAAAAACTGGAGCTGGTCTGCAGCGTCGCGTCCGACGTACCCGACCGGATGATCGGCGACCCGAGCCGGTTGCGCCAGATCGTCGTCAATCTGATCGGCAACGCGATCAAGTTCACGGACACTGGCGGGATATTCGTCGACGCGTGGGTGGAAAGCATGGCCGAGAATCAGGCCACGGTCCATTTCGCGGTTCAAGACACCGGCATCGGAATCCCGGCCGACAAGAAGGATTGTATCTTCGAAGCCTTCCGCCAGAGCGATAGCTCGATGACGCGGCGATTTGGAGGGACCGGATTGGGATTGGCGATTTCGGCACAACTGGTCGGCCTGTTAGGTGGAAAGATCTGGGTGGAGAGCGAGGTCGACCGGGGCAGTACCTTCCACTTCGTCCTCCCCTTCGATCTGCCCGAGCAACTACGCCAAGACGTCGCCACGCGGCGGCTTCCCCCGGGGATGCCAACCTCGCCGGGCCAAATCGAAGGCGCCGAGCGATACCGTGAGATGGCAATTGGGCACTGCCCGGTAAAGCCGGTGAAGGCCATGGAACTTCTCGAGGCGGCCGTCTCGGCAACGGGATCTGCCCCACGACGGCAGCCGCCGCAAGAGCCCGATGACAGAGATAAGACTTGCCGCTCGCTACATGTACTCGTGGCCGACGATAGTCCGGTCAATCTGGAGGTGGCAGCCGGGATCCTGGAATTACGCGGACACAATGTCGAGACGGCCGATAACGGGCGGGAAGCGATCGAAGCGTTTCGCCGGCGGAAGTATGATCTGATCCTGATGGACATCGAAATGCCGGAAATGGACGGGATGGAGGCCACCTCGGCAATCCGTGAAATGGAGACGGCGGCCGATGTCCGAACCCCAATTATTGCGATGACGGCGCATGCCGTGAAAGGGTTTCGCGATCGCTGCCTCGAAGGGGGCATGGACGGATACGTCTGCAAGCCCATTCGCCCGGACGAACTCTTCCAGGCGATGGCGGCGGTCACCACGCCCGGCGAATGCCGCGACCGGCAGTCCTCGCCCGATTGAGATACTCACGCGACTCATTTCGCCGGGACCGCGTCGGGCGCCTTCCAGTCAAAAGGTAGTCCGGCGTCCGGATAGGTCCAGCGGTCGAAACTTCGATCCGTTCTCTTGTCAAAGAAATGGCGATCCGCGAAATCCAGCAAGGCCGCCCAGTCCTCCTGGTTTTGAGCGTGCGTGCCGTCACGCCAGTGCAGTCCGATGCGGTCTCCGGCGCCCAGCCATCTGAAAACGACTTCGGCGGCGCGATGCGTCAATTCGGTCCCGTACGGATTGGCCCAGTAGTCTTGCCGGGCGTGACAGTTGACCAGAGCCCGAGGGGCGACGAGCGCCCTGGCGAAATGGGAATCGAACGGAAGGCGGTCTTCCTTATCGGCAAACTGGAAATACCGGGGGTGAAACCAATGCTCGTTTCTTCCGATATGATGCCCGATCGTTTGCGGTTTCTGGCCCTGCTCGAAGTAGCGCACGCTGCCCGTGCCGCCGGTCCCGGACGAATTGGGAGCCGTAATGGCGATGCGGTCGTCATAGATGCCCGCACACAAGGCCGCCTTGCCTCCGCGCGAGTGGCCGGTCGCAACCACCTTGCCCATATCGGCCAAGCCCAATTGATCCAGTGCGTCCAGCACGACGCCGTGTCCCCAGCCCCAAACGGCCAGCGCGGCCCAATCGTATTCCGGATAGAGAGGATAGACGCCGGCTTCTCGACCTCCTTCCTGGCTATCCAACGCCAAATCCGTGCGATGGAACCGGCAAAGCAGGTAGCCACGTCTGACGGCTTCAGACCCTGGATCGAAACTGTCGGGCGAACCGCGGCGGTCCGGCGACGCATCGAATGAGACGCGATCGTTCTTAATAACGGTCGGGTAGCGTTTCTTCAGCGCCGGGCGTACGATGAGAAAACGGCACGTGACGCTTCTTCCCTTGCGGCGAATCGTCAGCGTATACTGCTCCTCGACGCCCTTGCCGTCATAAACCGACTCGGAGCCGACTTGTTTGATCTCGATCTCCTTGGGCCGGGGCGGTACCTGTCCGTACTGGTAATGAGCCAGCATTGCCTTGAGATACTCGCGTTGCTTCGGCCAGTCCCCAAGTGTTTGAACCCGCGTACCGTCGGACATTAGGAACGGATCGGGCAACCCTTCTTGCAGCGGCAGGTTCTCGACATCGGCAAACTCATACTCGGCCTTACCCTCGGACCCCCTCGCGAAAGGGGCTATCCAGAAGACGGCGACCAGGGCCGTCGTCCAAGAGAAGGTGAAATGCCGCCAGGCATTCCGAGCAACGACAACTTTCATAACACCGTTCTTTCTGCCAGGTTTAGCAGCCCATTTCACGCGGGCAATACTTCACGCGAAACGGCACGATTGCCACCCGAATAGCGTAAGCCAAGAATGCTGGGCGCGTCAATCGTTGCTCCGTGGATAGTCTCCAGCGGTCCGGTGTATGCCAGCTCGCAATAGCTCCGCACGGGAGGACTACCGAATGGCATGTACCAGATCACCAGCGGCCGGTAGGCCGATTTCCGTAGCGTCAACCAGCCCGGTAGCTGGAAAACCGGGTTCTCTGGTGACAAAACGACCCCGACCAAGCGACGCGGGGGACACGAGACGCTAGAATGACTCACAGCGCGATCGTGAATCGCTTCCCGTGCTCACGGCAAACGGAAAATGTCCAGTACTTCGCCCTCCAACGACCTATTTTCAGGGATCGACTCATGAAACGACGCGACTTCCTGCGTTCGACCGCGGCCTTCTCCTTACCGGCGTTTGTTCCTTCAAGCGTTTTTGCCTCGGCCGATCAGCCGGGCGCGAACGATCGGGTTCGGGTGGGGCTGGCCGGACTGGGTGGCCGGGCACGGTGGATCTTGCTCAACGAAGATCTCCCCGGCGCACGACTCCTTGCCGTCGCCGATTGCTTCGCGCCACGCTGCGATCAGATGGCGGCCGCGGTCGCCAAGAGCCGCCCCGACCTGCGTCCGGAGACTTGGAAGAAGTACCCCGATATTCGGCAAATGCTCGATCAAGAGAAGCTCGACGCGGTACTGGTCGAAACGACATGCCATGCCCGCGTATGGTGCATCATGCATGCGCTGGCCGCCGGCTGCGACGTGTATGGCGAAAAGCCGCTGACTCTGACCATCGAAGAAGGGCGTATTCTGGCCGACGCGGCCAAGCGGCTCGGTCGCATTGTCCAGACCGGCACGCAGCAGCGATCCATGCCCATCAACGCCTATTGCAGCAAGCTGGTCCGCGAAGGTGCTATCGGGAAGGTCAAGGAAGCGGTGGTCTACAACTTCGAGGGCCCGGCCCGGTGGCAGTCCAAGCCGGCCCAGCCGATCCCCGAGGGCCTCGATTGGGACCTGTGGTGTAATCAGGTCGAACTGCGGCCTTACCACGGATCGCTCCACTTCGGATGGTCGAACTACGAAGCCTACGACGGCGGCGGCCAGTCGTGGGGGATCACCGGCTGGGGAACGCATTCACTCGATCAAGTGCAGTGCGCCTTGGGGACCGACGATACGGGCCCGGTCGAAATCCGGCTTGAGGAGAAAGACCCCAAAGGTTGGCCCCGTGTGACGCTGCGCTACGCCAACGGCACCCTGCTGAAATTAGAGGGCCAGCGGCACACGATGGAAGACCTCGGCGCAATCTTCCGCGGCGAAGATGGCAATATCGAGATCCTCCGCGGCCATGCCCGGTCGAACCCGCCGGAACTTCTCCGCGACGCCCCGCCGAACACACCGGGCGGACCGAAAGAATCGGTCCCGCACATCGCCAACTTCCTCCAGTGCGTCCGCAGCCGCCAGAAACCGGCTGCCGACGCCGAGACGGGGCATCGGGCCACGACCGTTTGCCATCTGATCAACATCTGCCGTCAACTCGGCCGGAAGCTCCAATGGGATCCCAAGGCCGAGAAGTTTCTCGACGATGAAGCGGCCAACCAACTCGTCTCCCGACCGCGACGCAAAGGCTACGAGCTGCCATCGGTCTGATCCGAAACCCCCTTTCGTCGAACCACGAAGTAAGAGGATACCGCCCATGATCGAGGATCTTTCCCAATGCCACGCGCCGGTGGGAACGTTGCTCGGCGACACACGGCCACCGAGCGACTGGCAGCCGTTTCGGCTCAGCCGGGAGCAGTTGGACTTCTACCACGAGCACGGTTACGTGTCGGGCGTTCGTCTGCTCGATGACGCCCAGGTCGACACGCTCTTAGCCGAACTGCAACGCCTTTTCGACCCCCAGCACCCGGGCCACGGGCTGTTCTACGAATACCACGCCAGCGAGTCGGGCGATCCGGAGAACGTGCTCTTCCACGCTCTGGGGGCATGGCGGATCGAGCCGGGATTTCACGATCTGTTGTGGAACCCGGCGTTTCTAGCGCCGGCCGCGCAGTTGATCGAAGGCGCGGTGCGGTTCTGGCACGACCAACTCTTCTGCAAGCCGGCTCGACATGGAGGCGTCGTTGCCTGGCATCAGGACTACTCCTATTGGACACGGACCCAGCCCATGGAGCACCTGACCTGCTTCATCGCCTTGGACGACTGCGATGAGGAGAACGGCTGCCTTCAGTACGTGCCCGGCTCCCACCGCTGGCCGCTGTTGCCGATGACCGGGCTGGCCGACAACATGGACGCAATCCAGACCGTCTTAAGCCCCCAGCAACGAGAGCAGTTCCGCCCGGTGCCCGCGCGACTGAAGCGGGGCGAGGCCTCGTTTCATCATCCGCTGACAGTACACGGCTCGCGCGAAAACCGCAGCGATCGCCCGCGACGCGCCAGCGTGGTCAACGTCTTCCGCGACGGCGTCTCCTCCACCTCCGACGAGCCGCTATTGAGCGGCGTGCCCGTGATTCCCAGCGGGCGGCCGATGGGAGGCCCATTCTTCCCGTTGCTCTACAGATAGCACAAGTCCTTGACAGCCAACGAGGACGGGACTATTAGTAGGAACAAGCCCTTACGTCACCCAACGAAACCTCAATGAACCAGGAGCAACCACCATGCGAACCGCAACACTGTCACTGATTCTAGCCGGCCTGTGGGCCACGGCGGCCATGGCGCAGACGCCGGTCGCGACATTCGAGAAACTTCAGCTCACGGACAAGTTTCATTGCGAAGGCGCGTACTACGCCGACTTCAACCGGGACGGCAAAATGGACGTGGTCTCCGGTCCCTACTGGTACGCCGGCCCCGACTTCCAGCACCGTCACGAGGTACGCCCGCCGCAAGACTACGATCCCAAGGGCTATTCCAACAACTTCCTCACCTACACGGGCGATTTCAACGGCGACGGCTGGGCGGATATCTTGTATGTACCGTGGCCGGGCAAGGATGCTTCCTGGTACGAGAATCCGGCCGGGAAGGACAGCCATTGGACGGCCCATTTCGCCCTGAAGAATGTCGGCAACGAATCGCCCATGTGGGGCGACGTCAACGGCGACGACCGCCCCAATCTGGTCTACAACATCGACGGCTTCCTGGGCTACGGCACCTGGGACCCGGCCAAAGCAAACGAACCGTGGACGTTCCACCCGGTCAGCACCAAGGGCGGTTATCAACGATACTCGCACGGCGTGGGCATCGGCGACATCAACGGCGATGGTCGCGTCGACGTTCTGGAAGGTGTTTGCTGGTGGGAACAGCCGGCCGACCCACAGCCGGGCCAGCCCTGGATCCGCCATGATTACAAGTTCGCCGACGCCGCCGCCCAGATGTTGGTTTACGACGTCGACGGCGACGGGCTGGCCGATGTGGTCACGGCCTGGCATTGTCATCTTTACGGCCTGGTATGGCACAAACAGGTTCGCGGCGAAGGCGGCCGGATCGACTTCCAGCAGCAGGTGATCTTGTCCTCGGAGCCCGATCTCAAATCGAGCGACCTGCGGATCAGCCAGTTGCACGCCTTCGATCTGGTCGATATGAACGGCGATGGCCTGAAGGACGTACTGACCGGCAAGAGGTTCTGGGCCCACGGCCCCAACGGGGACAAGGAACCGAATGCACCGGCGGTGGTCTACTGGTTTGAGTTGCAGCGCGACGCCGATGGTGGCGTGAAGTTTGTCCCGCACCAGATCGACGACGATTCCGGAGTCGGCACACAAGTCGCCGCCGCGGATCTGAACAACGACAAGGTGCCCGACGTGATCGTCGGCAATAAGAAGGGCACCTTTGTGTTCCTCAGCCAGTCGGGCAAATGAGTCCCATGATGTCCCCCCTCAAGAAACCCGGTCGAGGTAGCAGACCATGAACCGTCGCAGCCAGTTGCTCTTCCCCCTTATCCTCGCGGCCTTTATCCTCGCGGCGTTATGCCCCGCGACTCTCGCCGCCGAGCGTCCCAACGTCGTCTACATCATGGCGGATGAACTCGGCTACTACGAGCTGTCCTGCATGGGCAACCCGCACATCCAGACACCTCGGGTCGACCGCATGGCGAGGGAAGGCATCCGCTTCTCGCAAGCACTGGCCGGTTCGTCGGTCTGCGCTCCCACCCGCGGCTGCCTGATGACCGGCAAGCACAGCGGCCACACTTCGGTCCGCTCCAACGGCGGCGGAACGCCCTTGCGAGCCGGCGAAGACACCGTGGCATCGGTGCTGGGGCGCGCGGGGTACGCCACCGGCGGCTTTGGCAAATGGGGTTGCGGCGGACGCGGCTCGACGGGCGTGCCGGAAAAGCACGGCTTCGACGTCTTCCTCGGCTACTACGATCAGGTCCACGCCCACAGCTATTATCCGCCCTACATCGTCCGCAACAGCGAAGAAGTGACGTTGCCCGGCA
Organism: uncultured Planctomycetaceae bacterium; assembly: GCA_964444795.1. Lineage (GTDB taxonomy): Bacteria > Planctomycetota > Planctomycetia > Pirellulales > Thermoguttaceae > JABMRP01. The sequence continues at coordinate 14,083 of CAYUIQ010000059.1, read as the reverse complement.
ATCGCGGCGGAAGCGACGGCGAGACCTACTCGCATTACGTGATCGTTGAGGAAGCGATGGAGTTTATCCGCACCAACAAGGACAAGCCGTTCTTCTGTTACATGCCGATCACGCCGCCACACGGCATTTTCGATATTCCCGATTCCGATCCGGCATGGCAAATCTACAAGGACAAACCCTGGCCGGAACAGGTGAAGCGTTACGCGGCGATGGTGACGATGGTCGATCGGCAGGTGGGAGAAGTGTTCGACTTGCTGGCTGAACTCGATCTGGACAAGAAAACAATCGTCTTCTTCTGCGGCGACAACGGGGGAGCCGATTACTTTCGCGACGATCAGCACCCTCGCGGGTTCCACGGCGCGAATGTCGACCCGAAGACCGGCGTTGAATTCCGCGGCCGCAAGGGAAACCTGTACGAGGGCGGGCTGCGCATCCCGATGATCGTCCGCTGGCCGGGTCGTATCGCACCGGGGCGCACCAGCGATCTGCTCTGGTACTTTCCCGACGTGTTGCCGACCGTCGCCGAACTGGCCGGCGTTGCAGCTCCCAGCGACGTCGACGGCATGTCGATTGTGCCGGAACTACTGGGCTCCGAAGCGGCCGGCCGGAAACAATCGCAGCACGAATACCTCTACTGGGAACTGGGGGGTCAGACAGCCGTCCGTATGGAAAGTTGGAAGGCAATCCGAACGGGTCCGAATCGAGATTGGGAACTGTACGATCTGAGTCGCGACGTCAGCGAGCAAGACGACGTCGCCGCGGATCAGCCCGAAGTCTTGGCCAAGATGAGAGCATTTGCCGAACAGGCGCATGAGCCCGTCGAGGAGGGCGTCTTCTTCGATCGCGAAATCCACGAGAGAGACCGCCGCGCGAAATACGGGGGTGCGAAGGTTTCCGCGTTTCCCGCCAAAGTCAACACGCTGCCGCCCGAGGGGTTGTTGCCCAACAAGGGCTGGAAGATCGTCCGCGTCAGCAGCGAATCCCGAGCCGGCGGCAAGCTGGCCGCCCGTGCCATCGACGGCAATCCGCGTACGCATTGGCACACGCGGTTTCAGGGCGAGCTGGCAGAGCATCCGCACGAGTTGGTCATCGACTTGGGCCGCGAGTCGACCGTCCGCGGGTTCCGTTACCTCGCACGTCAGGATGCCGGATGGAACGGCGCCGTCGCCCAGTGCGATTTCTCGGTCGGCACCACCCCCGATGCTTTTGGGACTCCCGTTGCCGAAGCAACATTCAAGAAACTGAAGCCCGCCCAGGAGGTCCTCTGCGATCCGGTCAAGGGCCGGTACATCCGTCTGCGAGTCCTCTCGGAAGTCAACGGCGGCCCCTGGGCGTCTATCGCCGAACTGGGCGTGATTGGGGGCGAATGAGGCCTTTGATCGGCGGCTCGGAAACGGCCCCTCTCACTCTCCCCGCGGGGGGCGCGGACCGTAATGCACCGGGGCGTCGCCCCGTTCATGGCAACCCAGGTCGGGGGCCGCACCGGTGTGCGTATCGTTGATGTTGGGTAATCGACATCCACGATCCACCGTTGCTGTATCCGCGCGCAAGCGAAGGTCCCACGTCTCCACGCGGCTGGTTACTCCGCGCTTCGGCGGGCCGGCTTTGATGAAACCGTCGTAATCGACCATCACGCCATGCCGCTCGTGGCCCGCGCCGGCGGCAAACTCGGCCAGCGCCGACAGCACGGAAACACTCCCTGGTAACCGGCCAGCAATTCAACCGTCCAGCACGTCGAGCGGTTCGCGGGGTCCGGTGAGTATCGTGCGGCTTTGCAGCCCGAGCCAGCCGTCGAGCATGGTGGCGTAGAGTTGGCGGAAGTCGGCCTGGGGTTTCATTGCGCCGTTGTCCAGATCGGTGAGACTGGGGTGCGAACCGAAGAGACCGCCCTTGATGCGGCCGCCGGCCAGAAAGACCGGCCCCGCCGCTCCGTGCCCCGTGCCGCGGCGGCCGTTTTCCGCGACCGTACGGCCGAATTCCGAGAAGGTCATCAGCAACACGCGATCGGCCAACTTCTCCCGCCGCAAATCGTCGACAAACGCCGCGACCGACTCGGACAACTGGTCGAGCATGGCGCAATGGTTGCCCATCTGGTTGGCGTGGTTGTCGAACCCGCCGATCCCGCCACCGCCCAGTTCGGTGAAGAAGACGCGAATGCCCAGATCGGCGCGGATGAGTTGGGCGACCGTGCGAAGCTCCCCGGCAAGCGGCAGTCGGGGGTAATCGCCGGTGCCGGACGACGCGCTTACGGCCGCTTCCACTCGCCGACTGGCGGCACGGGCTTTTCGCGTCGAATCTTGGAGGAAGTCCAACAGCCGGTCATCGGCACTCGTCGCGGAAACTTTGGCCGAGTCATCGGACATCGAACGCATCACCAGATCGTCGGCCGAGCGGATCGTAGGCACAACGGCTCTTTCCGCGTTGAGGGCGAAAGGCCGGGCAATCGGGCCGACGAACGCGACCGGCAGATTCGCCCCGTTCACCTCGTGGGCCCGATCGGCAACGCGGCCCAGCCAACCGGTTCGGCAATCGGGCTGCTGGGGTTCGGCCGTGTGCCAAATTCGCATCGCCTCATCGTGGTTCCGGTTTTGGTTGGAATAACCAACACCCTGAACCACGCCGAGATAGCCCTCCTTGTACAGCCGCGCAAACGCACCCATTCGCGGATGAAATGCCAGCGACGAGTCGATCTTGTGTAGCTTGTCGGTCGGCAGACGCAAGGTGGGGCGGTTGCGAGCGTACTCGTCGTCTTCGTACGGCACGAGCGTATTCAGCCCGTCGTTCCCGCCGGAAAGCTGGACCACCACCAGAACCGTGTCGCGGTCGTCGCTCGCCGGCGCGGCCGCGGCCGATCGGACAAGCAACTCGGGCACCGCGGCAGAAAGCGACCAGACGGTGGATGCGCCCAACGTGGCCTTGATAAACTCGCGTCGCGTGGAGGGCATGGTATTCCCTTGAGGATTTAGGCCAAGTGAAATTCGGGAAGCGTGACGGTCGCATGAACAACTCGGCGCAGTGAGCCCGGCGTATCAGAAGCGGCCGACGCCTGTAATCGTTTGAGCTGAGCAGCCGAGTCGTGATCGTCCGGTAAGAACAGATCGAGGAAAAACCGCCCGGCCGCTTCCGGCGTCCGGTGGCCGTACTTCTCGGCCACCGCTCGGGGGTCGAGCTTGTCGCCGTATGGTTTCGTGCCGGCCAACAGCTTCCCGGCGAGGTTGTCGCGACCGATGAGCGTGGCGTCGTTGATCCAATGGCGTCCGCCGGCCCAGCCTTTAGTCGTCGGCGGGTGGTACAGATTCTGACCCAGCGAGGCCAGATCTCCGGCCAGGTGGGTCGTCGGGACCATGCCTTCGAGGCCTCGGACGATGCCCAAGGCGAACTCGACGGGGCTCTTCACCCGGCAGCGATAGGCCACCGAAGAGAAAAACAGCTCGGACCGCAGCATCGTCTCCACGAGTTTCAACACGTCGTAATCCTCGGCCAGCGAATCCGCCAGCGGCGCGATCAGCGACTCGTCGGGCTCGTCGACCTCGGAGATCAGCCATCGGTACAACTTGCGGACCAAAGTGCGCGGCGTGGCCGGATGCTCCAGAACGATTCGTACCACCTCGTCGCCCGTGAAAGGCCCCTCTTGACCGAGGATTTGCTTCACGCCTTCGTCATGTTCCCGGGCGATGGATCGAATCTTGCCGCCGAAGACAAACCGGCCGGTGAAGCCCCGGGCGGCCTGTCGAACGTCGTTGTCCGAATAGTTCCCCGGGCCCACGGTGTAAGTTCCCAGCATCGCCCGAGCGAAGCTCTCGTTGGGCATCGCCTTGCGGTTGGCATCGGCCCCCAGCCAGACGAGCACGGCCGGGTCGCGGGAAATGGCCTCCAACAGCGGTCGAAAACGGCCCAGGGCATGGCTCCGCAGCAGCGCAACATGCCGCTGCATTAACCGGGCGTCCTTTACCTCGGCGTTGCTGGTGGCGAAGTGGCCGTGCCAGAAGAGCGTCATCTTTTCTTGCAGAGGATACGGCGTGTGGATCATCCGCCGCAGCCACCAGGCCCGCAGCCCTTCGGCCGATTCGGAACCGGCGACCGAGATGTCGTACTGGTCATACTCGTGATCGAATGCCGCCGCGTCGGTCGGCGGGTGTAGCAGCCGGTCGATGGTCTCTTGCGGCCCGTCGGCCAGTGCTTGCCCGAGTTCGCTCCAATTGGCGCCGAACGCCGCGCGCCGATAGAGATGACCGGCCAGGGCTAGCGTCCAGGGGCGCTTTGCGTCGGGCCGGTACGGTGCCCAGGCTTTCGCTGGATCGGCTGTCGGCGGCTTTTCGGTTTGGACGGCCATGGGGGATCCTCATGGGGTTAAACTACGGCAGTGTCAGCTTCACGTCCAAACGGGCTTGCGTGGTTCCTTGGTGGCTGCCGACGATCAGCTTGATGCGCTGCACGGACTTCACCGCCGTCAGCAGCGCGTCGATCCCCGCTTCCGCTTCCTCTAGCGTGCTGCCGTCCTCAACCATGTTGTTGCGGACCATCGCCCGACGGTTGGCTTGTAGAATCGAGGTCAACTGATCGCCGTCGAGTTCTATCAGGCTGTCGACGCCGGTCGTTGGCCGGACGTTGCCCGCCGTCTCGCGCTCCAGCGCATCGATCAGATCCCGCGCCAATCCCTCGGTCGAACTCAGCACCACGTAATCGCCGGGCATGGCCACTGCCGGCCGGAAATTGAACCGCTGGGGGAGGTTCGCTTTGTCCCCGACCTCCGCCGAAGAAAAATAGGCCAGCGTGAATTTCGTGTCGCCTTGAACCACCCGATCGATAATCAACCCGGACTGTGCTTGCTGGCCGCGAGTGAAGCTGATCAGTCCGACGGCCTTCTGCCAGGCTTCTTCAAAGACGATGTCAAACTCGGTTGCGTGACGAAGCCGCAAGATCACGGCAAAGGCGGGCAGTTGGGTTCCCGGGGTGCCAATCGCGGGGTCGTACTCTTGCTCGGCCACGACGAAGCGGACCTCGGGCCGGGTTTTCGCAAGGACCTCGTCGGTCAGATCGCGCCCGCTGAAAAAGATGCCCATCATGTTCTCGAAGAAAATCAGCCCGGAGGTCCGATCGGGGAAGAGATCGTCCTTGGCCGCATAGAAGCGATGCAGATCGCGGTGGAAACTCAGCGCTGCGATGCGACGCGGCACCGATAAGTTGGGCAAGACGCCTTCACCGGGCTTGCTGGGCAGGGCAAACGCCGCGGGGCCCGCCGCATCGGCTCGCTTGCCGTCGAGCAACGCCCGCAACACGAGTGTGTTGTCTTCGGCATCCAATCCCAATGCCAGCCAGGTTGAAGCCCGGGCGGCTTCCGTCACCCCGGCCAACAGCAGCGCCGCCAGCGGATTGCTGCGATCCAGCTCGAGCCCCTCGGCGACACCGGGTATGTGCTTGAGAGTTTTTAGATCGGCATAGGCCATGGCGGGAATGTCGGCTCCCACGGCACGACGCGCTGCCCGGTAGCCGGATGCGGATGCGAGGGGTCTTCCTCCGCTCTCCGCACGAAGATCCAAAGCGCCGTGAAGTCCCTCGGCAGTGCTGGCGACGATCATCCGCCGACCGATCATCGCGTGGGCCTCTGTTCCGTTGAACGTCCAGGTGGTCACTCCGCGATACTCGTCCGTCGCGACGCGCTCGGGGTGGCCTTTCTTCTTGGCGTCCGATTGGGCAAACTTGAGCAGGATTTCGTGAAGCCGCCCGAGCAAGCGTTCGTCCTCGGCATCGACCATCAGCAGTACGTTTTCGCCCGGACCAACGGCCAGCGTGATGCCACCGCCGGTGAGTTTCTTCAGGCCGGTTCGCCAGTCGGTTTCCAGCGAGGTTTCCAGGAGCTTGACGACGGCGAAGAACTGCTCGGCGCCCGGCTTGGCGATTTGCTGCTGGTAGATGGGCAGTTTCTCGACGGCCGTGGCGACTTCCTCCTCCAACAGCGGCCCGAGAAAGACCTCCGGCCGCGACATTTCCACAACAAGCACCGCGTTGGCCGGAATCCATTGAGACGCCGGCGGCAGTGTTTCCTCTGCCTGCGCAGTTTGCCACGCCCAGACCGACAACGACAGGCCGATTACGATTCCGAGTTTCCGCGCCATGATAGGCCTCCAAGGGGGTCAAACCAGAGGAAACGTAACACCTCAGCCGTGCGGCTACGAATCGAGCCAACCGGCGGAGCCCCTTCTCCCGGAGCAACGCTAATCCCCCGATTCTGAAGGACTATTCGGCCCCGTCAAGAAGTTCTTGGCTTCCGTGGACCGAAAAAGCGGGGAAATCTTCGACTTTCCTCCAGAGATCACCCGTAACCCCACGGAGTCTCCGGTTACCGCGCGGCTCACCGCTACTTCAAGGGGCACGTTACCCACTGCGACGCCGATCCCGTCAGGGCCCAAAGCCCACCTCTTGACTGGCCCAATACAATTCAGCGGCTAAGGATTACAACCCATCACCCGATTGAGGAGTCGCCCCATGACGCCGCTGTTTGCACAGGCCACCCAGACCGATTTGGCGAGCGAGGCCGGTTCCCTGTGGAGCCAGATCGTGGCCTTCGTCACGGAAAGAGGTTTCGCTTTTTCGATGAACATCCTGGCCGCTATCGTGATCTTCATCGTCGGCCGCTGGGTAGCCAAGATTCTCCGGGCCTTCAGCGTCAAGCTGATGGCCCGGGCCGACGTGGACGAGACCCTCTTGAAGTTTCTGGCCAACATCGTCTACGGCTTGCTGCTGACCTTCGTGATCGTGGCCGCGGTGGACCGACTGGGCGTGAATACGACGTCCCTGGCCGCCGTGATCGCCGCCGCCGGTCTGGCCATCGGTCTGGCGTTGCAGAGTTCCCTGGCCAACTTCGCCTCCGGCGTCATGCTCATTCTCTTCAAGCCCTTTGAGGTCGGCGACTTCGTCGAGGCCGGAGGTTCCAAGGGCGTCGTCGAGGAAATTCACATCTTCAGCACGATCATGCGGACCGGCGACAACATCCAGATGATCGTCCCCAACGGCCAGATTACCGGCGGTACGATCACCAACTTCACGGCCAAGGAGACCAGGCGGATCGATCTGGTGATCGGCTGCGGCTACGGCGACGACCTCAAGGCAGTCCGAGATTTCCTCGAAAGTCTCATCGCCGGCGACGACCGAATCCTCAAAGACCCCGAGCCGGTGGTGGCCGTCAACGAGTTGGCCGACAGCAGCGTGAACTTCGTCGTCCGCCCCTGGGTCGGCGCCGCCGACTATTGGGCGGTCCGCTGGGACCTGACCGAGAAAATCAAGCTCGGCTTCGATGAGAAAGGATTCAGCATCCCCTACCCGCGGCAAGACGTTCACGTCCACGGCATAACGGCATAAGCCGCATTCCCGTCCGCGGCGAGCCCTTTAGCCGAGCAGGCGGTAACACCGATACAACGCGCGCGGCGGGTGAAAGAAGCCCTTCCAGCCGTTGGCTTTGGCCGTCCAGACGCGGCTTCCTCCTTGGCAGACGGATCGCGAACGCAACCACGCCGGCGTTTCTCCCTTCACTCCGCCACGAGCACATCTTCATGCCGCACCTTGCCATGGACATCGTGGTAGCGGAAGGTCGCGATCGGTTTGCCCGCCGGGCGGTCGATCGTCACGGATAGAAAACCGCCGCGGACGGCGAGAAACCGGTGGTAGTCGGCCCGGTAGTCGGATTGCTGCCACCCGCCCGCATGTGGATCGGAAGCCGGGCCGCACGAGTATTCGCGGACGCCGGTGGTCGGGTGGATCGACTTGTACTGCCAGTGGCGGTCGCCGCAGAGCACGGCCATGTTCTTCTGCGAGGCCAGAAAGCGGCGGACCTCGTCGCCCTCGTGGGTGAAGGCCCGGTTGGAGTGGTTGTCGGCCTTGTTGTCGCGGTCGGGGCCGACGATCGGCGTGGCGCTGATCACCAGGCGGAACGTGGCGTCGGACTCCCGCACGGTCCGCTTCAGCCACGCCTTCTGCTCGGCCCCCCAGATCGTCTTCTCCGGGCCGTCGGGCATCGTGTTGGGGCTGCGGAAGTCGCGCCCCTCGGGCAGCCAAATCTGGAGGTCTTTCCCCCAGCGGTACGTGCGGTAGGTCTTGCCCGGGCCCATCGGCACCTGCTCGCGGAACACGGCCAGCCCCTGCCGGAAAGTAAAATCGCCCATGAAGCCGCGGTCGTCCATCGTCGGCCAGCAGTCGTTCAGCCAGGCGTCGTGGTCGTCCTTGATGAAGTAGCTGGCTACCTGCCGATGAAATGCCACGTTGGTCGGCCGGCTGTACGTCCGCTGCCAATGGTACCGGGCCAAGGGGACCGTCTTGGCCAGACGGTCGTAATAGACGATGTCGCCGGTATGCACGAAGAACGACGGATCGAGCTTCAACATGGCCGGGTAGATGTAATACCCGCCATCGTGATCCTGATCGCCAAACGCCTGACCGGTCGACACGGTGAACACCACGCGATCCGGCTTATTCGGCGCGGGCGCCGTCTGAAAACGGCCGGCAAGCGTCTGCCCCGGCACGTCCCCCGAGCGCGACAGAACACGCACCTCGTATCGCGTCGCGGGCGCAAGCTCCGTGAGTTGGATCTGGGCCGTGAAGTCACGTTCCGCATCGACGTCCCGCCAGCCGGTGATCGTCCATTCCGACGCGCCGACGGGCCGATAATACACCCGCACCTGTCCCGCGGTGCCCGGTGCCGCGTCACGGATATCCGCCACCGTTGCGCCGTCCGGCCAAACCACCGCCTCGACCGCCCGTCGCCGGCTCGTCTCACCCGGCGTCTTATACTTGATCGTCACCATCGGGGCCTCGGAAGGATTGGGCCCGGGCCGCAACGTGAGCCGCGTCCACACTATCGCACCCGTGTCGGTTACCTCGCCGACCTTGAATCCCGTGGCCATGTACGGGCCATCGGCGGCCGCGGCCGCGCCCCAACCGAAGGTGAGAGTCAGAAGAACGCACATCATTGTTACCATTTGTGTTATGCGGGTGAGCATGTGCTAGCCCTCGCTGTAAAGTCACTGAGTAGGTCTGGCCGTGCCTGACCTACGGGCTTACCCAGCATCGGCAACCTGTATAAGCTGAGTCACCGTACTTGGGCACCACCCTTCCCACCTAACATCAACGAGAAAATCATTTTCGCGGTGGGAATGGTCCTGTAAGATGTAGCCAACCCAGGTAATCAATATGCCTCCAAAGAGGATTTCGCCGGCTCCCAACTGAGAGATGATGCGGTCATGTAGAAGCCGCAGACGCTGCTGTCGGACGTCGTCCATTTCCACGACAAGCAACAAGCGGAATTCACCGGGTATGGCCTCTTCCGCTATGCCCTTATCGAGCATCCTGCAATATTGTCGATTCATCGAATCCGCCCAGAAACACAAAGAGCCCTCGTCAGAATGCTCCGAGTTCCGTGGGGTGCGGTATCCGTCCAATCGATCTTCATGGCTTCAAGCCGAACGTTCGACGAACCTCTTCCACGTCCACAACGCGGCCGGCGTCCGCGTCCTTCATTCCGGCCTCGATGCACTGTCGGACGTAAACGCGGTACATGACGTTATCCCACGTCGCGTCATCGGGCAGCGCGTCGATCATGCGGTGTGCGTCGGACTTAATGTCATCGGGTTGTATGTCTGACATGTCGATCGCCCTTGTTGCGATGGATGACTGCTGGCTATGGAGCAGCCCATCAACGAGGCCACGCCACAATGGTGATTCTATCACGCAAGTTGTGGGGAGGCAACGATCCGTGTAGTCTGAGGATGTGTCTGGAAATACCGTTTTTTCCGGCTGACCTTGTACGGATTTCAAGAACACGTTCTTAGCCACCCCTCGGGTCGTGGTCTCGGACGTGGAAGTGACAACACATATCTGAAAAAGAGCAGAACCGTTTGAACCGCCCTCGCGTTTCCGGCGACCTTGTTCTTGGAAGGCGAGAAGCGGGCATGTCGCAGGAAGGCCAAACGATGCACCAGGGTAGTAGCCGGATTGCGGACGAGCTGCTGGTGCTCGATTGGCAAAGTGGCAACGAGCGGGCGCTTCGGGCGCTGTTCGATCGCTGGCATCCGCGGTTGGTCGGCTATGCCCGCCGGCTTGTGCAAAGCGAGGACGGTGCGGCCGACGTGGTTCAAGAGGCGTGGCTGGCCATGCTCCGGGGGATTCGGCGGTTGGAAGATCCCAAATCGTTTCCCCGTTGGGCGTATCGGATCGTGACCAGGCGGGCGTCCGATTGGATTCGTCGCCGACAGCGGGTTCGCCGTAGTGAGGGAACGCAAGCCGGCGTGCCAATCGAAGCAGTGTCGATCGAAGCGGTGCCGTCGCCGGATGGTGCGGTCGTCTCGAACGGATCGATCGACGATGCCGACGAGGTGACCGTTGCCCTGGCTCGCGTTGCGGAGAAGTTCCGCACGGTGTTGGTACTTCGCTACCTGGAAGACATGCACGTGGCGGAGATTGCCAAGGTGCTCGGCGAACCGGTCGGAACGATTAAATCGCGGCTGTACCACGCCCGAGAGGCGGTGCGGCCTTACTTAACCGAGGAGGCATAGCCATGAACACGTCCAGCAGTTCCGGCGAAAACTTCCGTCAGGCGGTCCGCGAGGCCGACCCGCAACTCTCCGAGACCGACGCCCGAATCCTCGTCGAGGATCCCGGCCCGATCCGGGAGTTGCTGTTCAGCCAGTTCCGCGGCAAGATGCTGGTTAGTTCCCTGCTCGTGTACATCTACGTCATCCTCTTCTCGGCTCTGGCCGTCTTCTGCGGCGTCCAGTTTTTCTTGGCCGAGACGACCCGCGACTGGGTCATGTACGGCGTCGGATTCACTACGGCCGTGGGGATCGTCAACGTGGTGAAACTCTGGTACTGGATGCTGGCCAACCGCAACGCCGTCACCCGCGAGGTCAAACGCCTCGAACTGCAAGTCTCGCGTCTGGCGGAGATGATCGAAGCGAAAGAGTAGGCGGAAGAAGGGACGGGAGTCTTTTCGCGGGACACTGAGAGGCTCCCGCTCCCTTATCTTCTCTTACGCCGCGCTCAGGGCCTTGTCGATACCCGCCGGCGCACCGCGAACCAATTTGTCACGAGTCGTCTGCAAGCCCCTTCATGCTCTCATCGGTGAGGATATACTTCATGAGCCTGGCGATGTGCTGCTTCTCCGCACTGATAATGGCGTCCAGCGCCGCCTCCTGGCCCAGGGTGTCCTGAATGGCCCGGTAGAAGCCGAGCGTGGCTTTCTCGAAACCGAGAACATGGACCAGCGCTTCGTCGAGGGTCTGGATTTTCGCCAACGCGGCGGTCATATCCGCTTCACCGGAAAAGAACTCCGACTTTGCCATGGCGCTGAGGTATAGGTGCTTCTCATCTTCGGGCGCGCTGTCCGCTTCCGGTGGAAGCCTATCGAGCAGTGCCTTGAACTGGCCGCGATGCCTCTGTTCGTCAGCCGCCAGCAGCGAGAACGCTTGGCTGATCTCTTCCTGCTCGGAAAACTGCTTGGCCAGCGCTGAATAGGCCAGCGCGGCCATATCTTCGGTCGCGACCGCGAATTGAACGGCCTTCTGAATCGTGAAGTCCTCGGACATGACACACCTCCTGTGCAACGGGGTTTGATTTGACGCAACTCGCGATCGATCGCTGGCCCACACGGACGGCGTTCCAACCGTCATCGCACCAACATCGTTCCAGTTCAAAACACGGCCGCCGGACGATGAGGGTGCGCCGAAGGTGACACGATACTCATCGCCCGGTATCGACTACTTCTTCTTCCAGGCTGACGTCATTTCGTGAACCTCCAGCGATTCCACGGTGAGCGTACCACCTTCGGCGGTCAGCGAGATCTCGCCAACCGGCTTGCCCATATCCCGGCGGCCACTGGTCTTGTAGCAGGCGCCGCCGCCACCGATCAACTCGTACATCGGACGGTCGACCAGCACGCGGAACGTGACGCGGCCGTCTTTGGTGGCCAGCGGCATTTCGTCGAGCTTCCCGGCGGCAAAATCGTAAGTCACCACAGTTTCACCGAATCGAAGGACGGCCTTGGCGGCGGTTCCCTTCCTCAAGGTCACGACAATATCGAAGAGTTGGCCCTCGACTTCCAACATGACGGACGCCGCCGACCCTTGGGCTCCCAGCAGCATGTCTCCGGCCGTCTTCGGGTTCGGTTTGCGAAGCTGCTCAAGTTCCTTGATCGGAGTGGCGAACATCCGGACGCCGTCCTTGGTGGTGTGCAGCGTCAGGTTGGTCGGTACGGTGAACGTCTGGTTGAACGGCATGTCCGGGATGTTGATCCGTGCCCAACCGACCTGAACCACGCGACCATCGGGGCTGTTGCTGAAGCATTGCGAGGCGTAGTAGGCGCCCCAGTGGACGCGGTGTTTGCCTTCGTGCTCGGGGGTGAACTTCTTGCCGTCGAAATGCCCGAACGCATATTGTGCGTCCGCGGCATAGATCACCCATTTGGTATTCTTCGGGTCGCCATCGACCGGCAGCTCGAAGATTTCGGCACACTCGAAGTAGCCCGGGATATTGCTCTGGCGTTCCCACTCCTTGAGATCCTTGCTCGTGTAGAGTGCGATATTCCGGCCGTGCTCCTTGTCTTGGTCAAAAACGGCGATGACCCAGTGTTTGCCCGGCGCGTACCACATCAGCTTCGGGTCGCGGCCCGAGTGCTGGATGACGGGATTCTTCTCGTAATACTTCCAGGTCTTTCCGCGGTCGGTGGAGTAGGCGAGCGATTCGCCGCAACCGGTGTCGGTAAACGCCAGCACGATCGTCTTCTCGTCGCCCTTTTGCCAGCCGGCCGTGTTGCCCAAGTCGACGTTGCCGCTGCCGGAGAAGCAGTTCTTATCGGCCATCTTCGGGTGACGGTTCTCGACGTTGTCGCCGAAGGAGCGCAGCGCCCGGTCGTGCTCGGTCCAGTGGACCATGTCCGTGCTGGTTGCGTGCCCCCAGTACATGTTCGCCCAGCCGCGACCGGCCGGGTTGCACTGCCAGAAGAAGTGGTACTGGCCGTCGTAGTAGCACATCCCGTTCGGGTCGTTGTTCCAGCCACGCATCTGGCTCATGTGAAACTGCGGACGCAGCGCTTCGTCGTAGAGCGGCATGAGGTGCCGGATTTCGTCGCTCGACTCGAACATCTCGCAGATTTCCGGTGCCGCTTTGGCGACAACCTTCGCCGTCTTGCCGACGTATTCCGACATATCGAGATAGGTCCACCAGTCGATGGAATCCTCGTTCGGCGGAAAGTCGCAGTCGAGGTTGTGGACGAGCTGGTCGCCGACGACGATCGTCATCCGGCCGCGTTGCCCCTTGTTCGAGACGGGGAAGATGATGTACTTGCCCGTGATTTCGATCTCTTGGGCGTTTTCCAGATGGGGAGTGCCTCCGCCGCGTTTTGGCGGTGCGGTGAACGCTTTTTTCTTCGCTTGCGTGTTGCTCTGCGAGATTTGATCGACGTTGACGTGTCCCCAGCCGTTGGACGCGTCGTCGACGATCTGCAGCACGGCCTTCTTGCCCTTGTACTGCTTGACGTCCCAGTTTTCCCAGTTGAGAAACTCACTGCCGCCCGGTTGGGTGTTGGGGCCCGTGGCGGAGAGGACGATCTTGCCGTCGACCAGCAGATTCATACAGGTCTTGCCCTTGTGCGCGCCGCCACCGATGAGAAACTTGATGTAGTCCCGCTCGATGGTGAACTCCGGCGAGGTGAGCTTGCCGGTCGGCGGGTCGCCGCCGAGAAACGAATTAACGAGTCCCTTGCCTTCAAACCCGGTGACCTGCATCTGACCGCCGAGCGTGCCCTTGGCCGGGGCCGTGCCGAACGCCGCGCCTTCGGTTTTCCAGTCGCCGTAGTTGGCGGCCTCGAAGTCGCAGATCAGGATGTCGTCTTCGGCCACCGCCGGCGACGGCGTTGCCAGTGCGAAAAGCGCAAACGAAAGGCAGGTCGCGACAAGTGGAAGTTTCTTCATCGGGTTCTCCTTCTAACGCGGGTTCTCTGGAGGGACGAAAAAGCGGGGGGTTGTTCCGGGTGCCTGGCGGTCGAGCGTAGCGAGCCCCCAGTATGCGGCGAACGGGGGGCTCGCTTCGCTCGACCACC